>PUNR01000284.1 GCA_003551805.1 Loktanella sp. | reverse complement strand
GGATGCTGGCCCGCCATCCCGACCCCTGCCCCATTCTGCTAGCCGACCCCGGCCCCAACCCGGATATCGCGATGCTGCAAACAGATGCGCCGCCGCCATGGGCCGGGGGCGGTGCCGCCTATGCGATCCCCGCGGTGCTCGAGGCTGTAAAACAACACAAGACCACGCTGATTTTCCACAACACCCGCGCACAGGCCGAAATTTTCTTTCACAACCTCTGGCTTGCCAATACCGACGATCTGCCCATCGGCATCCACCACGGCAGCCTTGCCCGTGAACAGCGCGAAAGGGTCGAGGCCGCGATGGTCGCAGGCCAGTTGCGCGCCATTGTCTGCACAGGGTCGCTTGATCTGGGCATCGACTGGGGTGATGTCGATCTGGTGATCCAGATCGGTGCGCCGAAAAACGTCAAACGTCTGGTCCAGCGGATCGGCCGCGCCAACCATCGCTATAACGCCCCGTCCAAGGCGCTGCTGGTGCCCGCCAACCGGTTCGAGGTGGTCGAATGTGTCGCAGCACTCGAAGCAGTCATCGCCCATGATCTGGATGGCGAACCCAAGGGCGCGGGCCCGCGCGACGTGCTGTGCCAGCATATCCTGATCGCGGCTTGTGCCGGCCCGTTCCATGCCGATGATCTGTTTGAAGAGGTCCGCAGCGTGGGTGCCTATGCCGCCCTGTCCCGTGCCGATTTTGACGCCTGTCTGGATTTCTGCGCCACCGGCGGTTATGCGCTGCGCGCCTATGATCGCTGGAAACGGCTGTTGCAAACCGCCGATGGCAAATGGCAATTGCGCGACCCGCGTGCCGCCCTGCGCATCCGCATGAATATCGGCACCATTCAGGACACCGATACGCTGAAGGTCCGGATGAAAGGCAACTTCAAACCCTTGGGCGAGGTCGAAGAAGCGTTTGCCGCCACCCTGACCCAAGGCGACACCTTTCTGATCGGTGGCCAGATCGTCCGTTATGACGGCTTGCGCGAAATGACGGTCGAGGTGACGCGCGACGCCAGCAAAACCCCCAAGATCGCGACCTTCATGGGCACGAAATTCGCCAACTCCACCCAGCTTTCGCAACGCATTCTGAAGATGTTTGCGCAAAATGACTGGCCCGGTCTGCCTGCCCACACCGCCGAATGGCTTGGCCTGCAACGCGCCTATTCCAAACTGCCCGAAGCAGACCGCATTCTGGTGGAAAGTTTCCCGCATGATGGTCGCCAGCATATCTGCGTCTACGGTTTTGCGGGGCGCAACGCGATGCAGACACTGGGGATGCTTTTGACGCAACGGATGGAGGAGCTAGACCTGCATCCGTTGGGCTTTGTCGCGACCGATTACGCCACGCTGATCTGGGGGCTGGATGCCGTGACCGACCCTGCCCCGCTCTTTCGCGCGCCCGACCTTCGCGCGGGGTTCGAGACTTGGTTGTCCGGCAACGCGGTGATGAAACGCACTTTTCGCGGCGCTGCAACCATCGCAGGGCTGATCGAACGCAACCTGCCACAAGCGCGCAAATCAGGGCGGCAGGCGACGTTTTCGTCGGACATTCTTTATGACACGCTCGCCAAATACGACCCTGACCATCTGATGCTGCAAATCACCCGCGAAGAAGCGTTGCGCGGCCTGGTCGATTTCGGCCGGATCGAGGAAATGTTGACCCGCACCGCAGGCCGCGTCGATCATGTGGTGCTGGACCGCGTGACCCCACTCGCAATGCCGATGTTTCTGGAACAAGGTCGCATCGCACTGGTGGGCGCAGGGCGCGAACGTCTGATCGAGGACGCGGCAGCAGCCCTGATGGCCAAGGTCGGCTTGCGGGCGGATTGATCCTTGCGAAGCTGTGGCAAATCGGCAAAGAACATTGCATGAACAGCCATGCCTTCACCTTTTGCGGCACGCAGTGCCATGCCTTGCCTTCGGGCGCGCTATGGTTGCCGGACGATGGCCTGCTCTGCGTGTCGGATCTGCATCTGGGCAAATCCGACCGGATCGCACGGCGCAGCGGCGTGATGCTGCCCCCCTACGACGTGCAGGAAACGCTTGATAAACTGGCCAACGACATTGCCGCGACCGACCCGCGGCAGGTCATCTGCCTTGGCGACAGTTTCGACGATCTGGCCGCCGCCGACAATCTGGGCGATGACATGCGCCTGCGGCTGACCAGCCTGCAAGCAGGCCGCAAATGGGTCTGGATCGAAGGCAACCACGATCCCGGACCTGTTGATCTGGGCGGCAGCCATCTGGCGCAAGTCCAGATCGGCACACTGACATTCCGCCATATCGCGACCGATGCAAACGCGGAAATATCCGGGCACTACCATCCAAAATACAGGCTGGCAGGGCGCAGCCGCCCGGCCTTCATTCTGGACACAAACCGGATCATCATGCCCGCCTATGGCGCCTATACCGGCGGTCTGGATTGCACCCACCCCGTCATCCGCCAGCATTTCGGACCAAAGGCGCTGGCCATCCTGACGGGCCGCAAGGCCATCGCTGCCCCCTTGCCATAACAGCACCACGTCCCGTCATCGTCCGAGCATAAATATCCCCGCGCGGCGCGCCCGCCTGCGCAGCAGGCGGATCAGACAGTCAGGCCCTCGGGCTCTGCCAGACCATTGGCACGGCTACAGGCGGTGACGGTATTGGCCAGCAAACAGGCAATCGTCATCGGACCCACACCACCGGGTACCGGCGTAATCGCACCGGCCACAGTGGCACAGCTGTCGAAATCCACATCGCCAACCAGCCGGGTGCCACCATCGTCACCCGCAATCCGGTTGATACCGACGTCAATCACCGTCGCCCCTGGTTTGATCCACGCCCCCGGCACCATCTGCGCCCGGCCTACGGCAGCCACAACGATATCCGCCTGCCGGACCAAGCCCGCAAGATCAGCTGTCCGGCTATGTGCAATCGTCACCGTGCAGCTGTCACCCAACAGCAATTGTGCCATCGGCTTGCCAACAATATTGGACCGCCCGATCACCACCGCATGTTTTCCGGCAAGCGATCCATGATGGTCACGCAGCAACATCAGACAGCCCAAAGGCGTGCAGGGCACCATCGCCTTTTGTCCCGTCCCCAGCAGCCCGACGTTCGAGATGTGAAACCCGTCCACATCCTTGGCCGGATCAATCGTGTTGATCACCAGATCGCTGTTCAAACCAGCAGGCAAAGGCAATTGCACCAATATGCCATGCACCGCCGGATCAGCATTCAACTGTGCGATCAATGCCAGCAAATCGGCCTCTGACGTGGTATCGGGCAGGCGGTGCTCAAAGCTTTGCATGCCGACCTCGACCGTCATCTTGCCCTTGGACCGGACATAGACCTGACTGGCAGGATCATCGCCCACCAGCACGACGGCGAGCCCCGGCACGATACCGTGATCTGCCTTCAATCGCGCCACGTGGGTGGCGACTTGCGTGCGCAGCTTTGCGGCAAAGGCTTTGCCGTCCAGAATATGGGCTGTCATATCTTGTCATTCCTGTCGCTGTCCGGACCAAGCCGGGTTTCTTCACGTGCGATGGACCATTCGATCAGCCATCGCCAAAGCTTTTCAACCAAATCAGGCGACAGCCCGTGCGTCACCGCATGGGCGCGCACGTTATCGACGACCTGTTCGACACGGGGTGTTATCCGGGCTGGCAGATCAATCTGTTCCTTGATCTGGGCGGCACGGTCGATATAGGCAGCACGCTGCGCCAGTTGACGGACCAGATCAGCGTCAATCCGGTCGATGGCATCACGAATATCGGCCATATCCTTGCAGTCCTGCGGTATCTTCACGTCCGGTCCTTTCGCCCTTGCGCTGCCTGCCGGATACGATGCAGCGCGTTGTTTGACAACCGGACATCCCGTCTCAGAACAAGCCTTCAATCTGGCCGTCCGCATTCAGCGCGATGGTCTGCGCCGCCGGCACACGCGGCAACCCCGGCATTGTCATGATCTCGCCGCAGATTGCGACGACAAAACCAGCGCCCGCGCTTAGCCGGACCTCACGCACAGGAATTGTAAACCCTGTTGGCGCGCCGCGGCGTTCAGGGTCGGTGGTGAAGCTGTATTGCGTCTTGGCCATGCAGACCGGCAGATGGCCATACCCCTGCTCTTCCCATTGCCTGAGCTGGTC
>PUNR01000366.1 GCA_003551805.1 Loktanella sp. | reverse complement strand
TATCCTGTCTGTCGTTGAAAATGTGGTCGGTTGTTCGGCAGAAATGCATGGCCGAGCGTCATGAATTGCCGAATGTTGCGGCGATAACGATTGTTTCCAATCCATACTTAATGCGTGCGGAGGACAATCAAACTGAAGGTCGAATAGGCCCCTTTCAACCCGCAGGTTGAGGCCGTGCCAGATGCCGGAATGGTGCGATGCGGGCCAGCTGACGCCGGCCCGCTGCGTGTTATTGCAGGCCCAGCAGGCGCAGCAATTCGGTTTCTGCTTCCGGCGATAGCTGCACACCGCCTGTCAAAGCGAAATAGGATTCGTTGTAGGTTGTGTTTTCTGCGATCAGCGCGGTCTCGGCGTCCCTTACGGCATCCTCGAGCAACTTGCGCTCCAACTCGTATAAAGCCAGCGCCTCTTCACGTTCGATTGTGCCTTCCTCAAACGCGCTGTCGAACTGCGGATAAGCAGCCAGCGCATCGGTCGCGTCACGGAATGCAATCGTGGCATCCAGAACATCGACATATTCGTCCCTGAACGCCGCCAGCTTGCCCGGCATGCTGTTCGGGGCAGCATTGGCCAGCGCCTGCGGGTTGGCATGGGCCGCATTCAGCCCTTTCAACTCTGACGCCAGCGCCCCGCGACCGACACCGTTTGATGAACCAAGGTTAGCGGCGGATGCCCCATTGCCCCGGCCCTGCCCGTTTGATCGTGCCTCGGCCGACCGGCCACGCGCTTCGGCACTGCGGCTTGCACCGCGGTTACCGGCAGCGCCGCGATCACCGGAATTGCCCTGCGCATAAGCTGCGCTGACATCGAATGGTGCGATACCGCTGGCACCACCGCTGGTCATGATGGCGGCCAGTGCCGCTGTCAGGGCGATCTTCTTCAAAGTGGTTGGCATAGTCTTCTCCAGATTCTGGTGATCGTAGGATCACGATATCCAAGGCATCACCCGGAAAGCCTGTTGCGAACAATCAATGCAGAGGTGCAAACCCGTCATATCAACCGCGGGGTTGAAGGCAGAAATCAGCCGACGGGCAGATCAGTCTTTATTGGCCTGTGCAGGTGCATCAACCCCGTCAGGCAGGTTTTGCAGCACCACGTCGATAAAGTGGCTGACCAACGCCGAGCGCCCCGAAAGATCGGCCTTGCGAAAGACGGCATTCAACTGCGTCTTGACCGTTGCCTCGCCTTTGCCAAGTGCTTCTGCGATTTCGGCGTTGGAATAGCCTCTGACCGCAAACAAGGCGACTTCGCGTTCTGCGGGGCTTAGACCCCAAAGGTGAAACTGTTCTTGCAACACATCAATAAAAGACCCCGAGGCGACACGCACCTGCTGTTCCACCGCGTTGATCCGCTGACGCGTCTGCCAAAGCAATGTGATCGACGCGATAGCGCCCAGCACCAGCCCGATGCTTGCGCCGACCTGCAACATTTCCCGCGCGGCCCAGCCAAGCGCCCAATGCCGCAGTCCCAGAATATCAGTCAGCAATTCGCCCACGAAAAAGACGGCGCAAAGCAACTGGATGGTCGCCAGCACGCTGAGCCGCAAAAGCGTAAATTTCCGGAATATGGGGGACTTGGCCATGCCTACCTTTGTGCCAGCACAAGCAGCGCATTGTCACGCGCAATCGCGCCGCGCGGCGGCTTAATCAGAACCGCGCCGTGCGTTGGAACTGTTGTTTCCACCACCGCCACGATTGCTACTGGCGCCACTGCCACCGCTACGATTGCTATTGGAAGCACCGCTACTGCCAGAGCCGCGTTCATTGCTGCGCGGATTGGCGTTGTCGGAAGGCGATCTGCCTTGGTTATTCGCGGCACCCGGATTCGCGTTTCCGGGGTTGCCCGCATCCGCGGCAGGTGCTGTGCTGATTCCGGAAACAGTGTCCGAGAAAATCTCGCCTGTTGAACGGCTCATGATGATCTCGCGCCTCGTGGTGTCATTGCGGGCGACGACCCGCAGACGCCCCAGAAAGGTGCGGGTGATATCTTCAATCTCGTAACCTGCAGTCTGCAATTGGAAAATCACGTCTTCCAGTGTCCGTGACTGAACCACATGCATATCAACAGTGACCATGTCGGCCAAACTCTGCCGCGGGGTGGCCGCGTGCACCGGTGCGGCAGACAGGTTGGCCGCCAAGGTAAAAAGAATTGTGCTGATCATGGTCTTTATTGTTAACCTACTACCGCGCCTTGCGCATGTTCTATTTCGCGAAACTACATGCGACTGACCCGTCCGCCAATCAATCTTGGGGCTGAGTGCCTGTTTTCAACATTCAGGTTGACTAGTTCGGCAGGACGTCGGGCGGCATAGGACCGTGACAGGCGCAGTTTATCTTACGATCAAGCACAACTTGGCTTAGACACATTGCTTCAGGACCGTTTTGTGTCGCTGAGCAACCCCAACTCGCCCTATACTGGCGGGGCGACAACCGAGGGAATGACTGCGGATGGCACGACGACGCGACATTTTAGGCCAAACAATTGCGATGAAACTGGAAGCCGCGATTATCGCAGGCGAACTAGAGGCGGGAACCCGTCTTGACGAAGTGTCGCTGGCAGAACGCTATGATGTGTCGCGAACGCCCGTGCGCGAAGCCCTGCAAATTCTGGTGTCACGCGCGCTTGTCACGCGCATCCCGTTTAGCGGCACGGTTGTGACGGAAATCACCCGCGACCGGATCAACGAATTGTTCGAAGCGATGGGCGAGGTCGAGGCGCTGTGCGGTCGTTTTGCCGCCGAACGGATGGGGATGGACGAACGCGCGCGGCTGGAAACCTTGCACGAAGATATGGCGCAGATCATGGCCGCACATGAAGTGGGTGCCTATGAACAAGCCAACACCGAATTTCACCAGCTGATCTACGAAGGCGCGCGCAACAGCGAATTTCATGCGATGGCCGAAGCGATGCGGCTCAAGCTTGCCCCGTTCCGGCGGCGGCAACTGGCCGATGAAACGCGGATCGCGCGGTCACATCGCGAACACACCCAAATCGTCGAGGCGGTGATGCAACGCAACGGCCCTGCCGCTGACAAGGCGTTGCGCCGTCACCTGACATCGGCTGCGAAAGCGATGTTGTTGCACTGGCCGAACGATGTGGTCAGCCAAAAGCGGACGACAGCATCCGGATCGATGTGACGAACAGAAAGACCGCAAAGGCCCGTTTGATCCAGACAGGTTCCAACGCATGGGCCAGCCGCGCACCCAGCGGGGCGCAGGCAATCGACAGCGGCAGGATCAATGCAACGGCCACCAGATTGACATAGCCCAGTGACAAGGGCGGTCTGCCGTCAACGTTCCATCCAGCGACGATCATCGCCAGTGATGCCGGCACGCCGATCACCAGCCCCAAGGCCGCCGCCGTGCCCACCGCCCGATGCACCGGCACCGAAAATGCGGTCAGCAGTGGCACGCCCAAGGTGCCTGACCCGATCCCCATCATTGCCGAGACCAGCCCGACGCTGCCAGCCATCGCAGGCTGGACGCCAGTTTTTACGGGTAATGCAGGGGCAAGGATGCGGGTTTTGGGCCGCGCCATATTCCACGCAACCAACAGCGCGATGGTGCCGAACAAGGCAAGCAATGCCCGCCCCGACACGATCCCCGCCACTGCTCCGCCTGCCAAGGCACCTGCGGCCATGAACGGCGCCCAAAGCTTGAGGATGCCGATATCGACCGACCCGCGCTTGTGATGTGCGTGGGCTGACGAATAGGCCGTGACCGCCACCGTCACCAGCGATGTCGCGACGGCGACCTGCATGCCCAACGCTGCGGGCAAGCCGATCCAGCCAAAAACCCAGAACAGCACCGGCACAACAACGATGCCGCCGCCGACGCCCAACAGTCCCGACAAGATGCCTGCCACCGCACCTGTCGCCATGATCCCGATGACTAGCGGGATCAGCTCTGCCCAATTCAGTTCCATCATCAAAACCCGAGCGCCGCACCGTCAGAACGGGGGTCGGCAGCCACCTCGATCTGGCCATCGGGCCAGACCGCGACACCACCGGCGTGACCGGCAAGATCGCTATAGTCTGGGATGATTTCAACTTCGTGCCCTGCGGCGCGCAGACCCTCGACCAAGGCGGGGTCAAAGCGGTCTTCCAGCTTCAGGCTGGTTGTCGCATCGC
>PUNR01000090.1 GCA_003551805.1 Loktanella sp. | reverse complement strand
GCCGTGCTGGCGCAGGCCCCTGATGATCGTGCCGCTTTGACGATTGTTGCCGCCGCCGCGCCACAACAGGGCGATCCTCGTGCAGGTCGTATTGCCGGTGCCCGCGCCTTTGCATTGTCGCAGAACAATGTCCAACGCTATGAAGCCGCGCGTCTGACCGCCCTTGCCGCCGCAAACGAACAGCGGTTGACGCTTGCTTCGTTCTGGTTGCGCCGCGCGCTGATCGCGGCCTCCAGCGATGAAGAACGCGCCCAAACGATAAGCGACGCGCGGTTGCTGCGACGGCAGAACCCTTGGTCTTTCGATGTGACGGGGGCGCTGGCACCATCGTCGAATGTGAACGGCGGCGCGGCGGAATCAGACGTGCCCGATCTGTTCGGGCTTGCCGGCAGCTTGTCCGATGCAGCGCTGCAACAGCCCGGATTTCGGGCCACTTTGGGTTTGAATATTGGTTACCGACTGCAAGAAAGCACGACGAGCAGGACCACCATCGGTGCGCAATACCAGATGAACCGCGTCAAGCTTACCAATGATGTTGCATTGCCGGACGACGCATTCGCCACCGATGTGGCCGAGCTGTCACTGCGTCACGATCAGGCACTTGATAACGGCAGCATCACGGGGCGCTTAACCACCGGCAAGTTCATCTATCGCCAACTGATCGCAGACGAGACCGAAAGCCAGAACCGTTTTGCAAACAGTTTACGGCTGGGGCTGGATCGGCGTGTGCCGGTCGGCGCGCAATCTGAACTGACGCTGTCTTTTGATCGCGGGATCACCAATTACGAAGACACACGCATTGGCCAGGTACGGCGCAGCGGGCTCGGGGCCTCTTTGGCGCATATTTTGCCGTCAGGTGATTTGGTATCATCAGGGGTGAGCTATGCCAAAAGCGATGCCAGCAATCAGGCCTATATTTCGACGGAATGGACTTTGCGTGGCAGCTATAATCGGGCCGAAGCGATCGGGCCTTTTTCTTTTGGCGTGTCTGGAGGTGTGACTTGGTCGGATTACCCGGAATATGTTCTGTTCGCCGGTCCTGACGGGCGTCAGGACACGACCTTGTTCTATGGCATCAACATCGGCTTTCCCGATGTCAGCTATGCGGGCTTTACCCCTGCCCTGACTGTCTCGGGCAGCAGCACCGACAGCAATGTCAGCCGCTTTACCCGAGACGCCTTGTCTGTCGGTTTGTCGATCAGTTCGCAGTTCTAAGATACCGCCCTACCACGCCGACCGGATTGACCGGACGTTCACGGTCGTACCCTGCTGGCAGAACGACATTTGCGCCAGATCGCCGGTGATCCGGACGCGATCGCCGGGCTGAAAGCCGCCCGTCTGACCCGCGATCGTGTAAAGCCGTCCATCATCGCCGCGCAGTGCGGTGCAGGTCACGCCTTCGCGGGTGATCGTGCCGGTCAGGTCGATCGCGCTGGGTGCGACACTGTCAAGCAGGACAATCAGGCTGACGTTGATCGTGATCCCCTGCTGGCAGATCGCGGTCGCCGCACGGGTGCCGGTCACCTCGATGCGGTCACCGGTGCGCAGCGGGCGGGTTGCTATGCCTGCAAAGGTATAAAGCCTGCCGTCATCGCCGCGAAATGCCTGACAGGTGACACCTTCGGATGTGACCGTGCCTGTGACCCGCAGGTTTTGCGCGACGATGGGCGCAGGCGGCTGGTGTGGCCGCGCACCGACCGAGGATGGCACCCGCAAATTCATACCCACAAAGATCAGGTTAGGATCCCGCAATTGCGGATTTTCTGCCCGCAATTGCGCAAAGCTGACACCACAGCGGCTTGCGATGGCGCTGAAGGTATCGCCCGGGCGCACCTGCACTGTCGCACCGCAACGCGAAAAGCCCCCCTGCCCCCATGAACTGGGCGGAACTGCAATCGCGGGCGGGCGATGCGCTGGCGCTGCAGGGTTGCGTCCCGGCATAAAGATCAGCTGGCCGACATGAATGCGGTTAGGTTCTGTGATGCCAGGATTGGCGGCCAACAGCGCGGGAATGGTCGTCCGGCAGGTTTGCGCAACCCGCAGCAACGTATCCCCCGGCATGATGCGGATTGCATCACCGCAATCGGGGTTCGTCGCCATCGCGACAGGGGCGATCCCCGTCAGACCCGTCGCCAGAATGCCGACCATCACAGTCTGCCGCAGCCCCATTCCGCAGGCCAATAACAATTTCCCAAGACCCGAGCGCACCATCATCACATCCCCTTTATATGAAACACCAGCAGCAGCAGGGCCTGCGTTGACATCTTCGGCCCCGATATGTTGCAGCATTCATAAACCTGCAAAGCCGCACAATAACGCGGGATTGCTAGGTGATAACAAACGCCCGCGTTGCGGGTTTGTGTCACGACATCCGGTCTTGATATCCTAATCAAACCCTTGACCTTACAGCATGATGTCGCCGACACAGGGCCCGCCCTCGCGTGCAGCGCGCCGGCATTGCGGCAACCCGAGAGGACGACAATAATGACCAAGGTTCCGACCTGCCGTATCGACAAACTTCTGGCGTCTATGGGGTATGGCTCGCGCAATGATGTGGCGCGGCTGGCCCGGACTGGCAGGATCAGCTGCGACGCAGTCAAGATTTTTGACGTGACCAAGCGTATCCCCGTCACGCCCGATTTGCCGACACGGATGCAGGTTGATGGCACAGCGCTGGACCCGCTTTCGGGAATGGTAATCCTTTTGCACAAGCCTTTGGGCATGACCTGTTCGCACAAGGAAGACGGCGCATTGGTCTATGACATCCTGCCAGATCGCTGGAAGAGGCGTAACCCGGCGGTTTCGACCGTTGGCCGTCTGGACAAGCAGACGTCCGGTCTGTTGTTGCTGACCGATGATGGCGACCTTCTGCACCGCATCATCAGCCCCAAACGCCACATCAAAAAGACCTATCGCGTTCAGCTGGCCCGCCCGCTGGACGGCACCGAAGCCGACTTGTTTGCCGCAGGCGACCTGATGTTGCACGGCGAGGATAAACCGCTGGCGGCTGCCGCGCTTGACGTGATCTCGGACACCGAAGCCTTGCTGAGCGTGACCGAAGGCCGATACCATCAGGTGCGCCGCATGTTTGCCGCCGCAGGCAACCACGTCACCGCGTTGCACCGCGAACGGCTGGGGGGTCTGTCCCTGCCCGAAGATCTGGCACCGGGTCAGTGGACGCTCCTAAGCCACGACGAGATCGCGCTGATCTTTCAATAGGCGCAAACCCCGCCGTGACGCACCATCGGCAAACGATTACGACAGGCTGACGGAACCCGTTGGTATGGCGCGCGTTATACGGCGGTGAGCCTTGTCCGGCTTATCTTAATACAAGTGCGGGGAACCTTTGACCAAGGCGGGGCCATTCCACCTTCGGGCAATCCGTTCATCCGCAATGAAATGACAAGTTAGGAAAAACATGTGCCGCGTCCTTGCCTATATCGGGCCTGAAATCCCTGTCGACAGTCTGCTTTTGCTGCCCCCGAACAGCCTGATTAATCAAAGCATTGACCCGCAACTGCATCCGCAGCTTCAGCTGGCCGGATGGGGTTTCGGTGTCTGGAGCAACCATCTGTTAAAACCCGATGAACCATTCTTGTATCACAGGCCAATGGCCGCGTTTTACGACAACAACGCGCAAGGTGTCATTCCTAGCCTTCAAGGCAGCACGTTGCTGGCGCATGTCAGGGCCGCTGATTACAATTCACTGACGGTTCTGGCAGATGAAAACTGCCACCCGTTTTCCTATCACGAAACGCCGTGGATCATCGCCCATAACGGTGCCTTACCGAACTGGCAATTATTGCAACGCGAACTGCTTCAGCATTGCGAGGACCGGTATCTCAAGCAGATGCGCGGCACGACCGATACGGAATTTCTGTATGTCTTGCTACTGTCGCTTCTGAAAGGCGACAGCGATGACGAGGTGCAGCAGGGTTTCGAAAAAATGTTGCAGGTCATCCTGCAAGCGATGAAAAAGCTGGATCTGGTGGAACTGACCAAGCTGAAAATCGCTTTGGTCGCGCCAAACCGCATTATCGGCGTGAATTACGGTGCCGGACACGATGGCGAAACAGCCCCGAAAGGCGACTGGAAAGAGCTGCGCAAATCCGACACTGAAAGCGACGATTACGCGT
>PUNR01000189.1 GCA_003551805.1 Loktanella sp. | reverse complement strand
GTTGCGGCCCAGTCAAGCCCGGCTAGTACCCCGGCCAGAGGTCCGGCAAAACCTGCCAGCGTGTCCGCGATCACCGGCAAGTCCAAATCGGCAAAGCGCGCTGGATCACCATTGGCGTTCAGCGCAAGACCGGCGACTTGTGGTGCAAAGCGGTCAATCACATGGCCGATGATCGTGCTGTCGCCCAACGTCAAAAGCCCTTTGTCACCGCCCCCCATGCGCGTGGCAAGGCCACCCGCAAGGATCACACCAAGGGGGGCGTTCATAGCGCCACCTGCGGATGTGGATGGTTTGGGAGCCTCCGGCGGGAGTATTTGGAGAAATAAGAAATGATAAGGTTCATGCTTTGGCCTTCCGGCCTGCGCGCGGCGGTTCATCTGCGATCATGGCGGGGTCGGCGTCACGGATCAGACGATCATCGCCTGCCAGACAGATAAAGCGTTGCCCCTTCATCCGGCCGATCAGCGTCAGCCCGATCTGGTTGGCGATTTCCACGCCCCAAGCCGTGAAACCGGAGCGTGACGCAAGCGCGGGGATGCCCATCAGCGCGGTTTTGATGACCATTTCCGATGTCAGCCTGCCGGTGGTATAAAGCAATTTGTCACCGGCGGGGATGTTGTTGTGCAGCATCCAGCCTGCGATTTTATCGACTGCGTTGTGGCGACCGACGTCTTCCATATAGACCAGTGGTGTGGCGCCTTGACACAGCACCGTGCCGTGGATCGCACCAGCCTCGAGGTAGAGTGACGGGGTGCGGTTGATCGTGGCGGCGAGTGCGTAAAGATCGGAAGTCCGCAAGGTGGTGTCAGGTAGCGTGACGTCAGCCAGCCCTTCCATCATATCGCCGAAAACGGTGCCTATGGCACAGCCGCTGGTGCGGGTTTTCTTGCGCAACTTGTCTTCATAGGTGGTTTTCGACGCAGTGCGCACCACCACGGTTTCAAGTTCCTCATCATAGTCGATGCCAGTGATCGTGTCGTCATCGCGCAGCATGCCCTGATTGCGCAGAAACCCCAGTGCCAGATATTGCGGGTAATCGCCGATCGTCATGGCCGTGACGATTTCCTGTGCGTTCAGATAGATCGTCAGGGGCCGTTCTTCGACAACGCGCAGGTCAATTGTCTGGCCATTCTGGTCCGTGCCGGTCACAGCCCGCGTCAGCCTGTCCGCCGCCGGGTCAGGGGCCAGCAAATAGGGTGAGAGATCGTCAAGTCGTGCCAATTGTCATTTCCATTCTGCGGGTTTAAGCCTGCCGTATCTGTCGCAAACTAGGCTAAAGCCATGACAACTTCTACCGTCAAAGCACCTGCAAAATCCGCCTATTGGGCGGGTGTTCGTGATGGTAGCCCGTTTATCCTGATGGCGGTGCCTTTTGCCACTTTGTTCGGTGTCGTCGCAACCGATGCGGGGTTAAGCGTGGGGCAGGCGATGGGATTTACCGTGCTGGTGATCGCGGGCGCGGCGCAGTTTGCGGCGGTCCAGATGATGGTGGAAAATGCCGGTATCGCCTTTGTCCTGCTGGCTGCCTTGGCGGTCAATCTGCGGATGGCGATGTATTCGGCGGCCCTTGTGCCCTATCTGGGGCCTGCGCCGTTGTGGAAACGCGGGTTGGTTGCCTATCTGAATTTTGACCAGACCTTTATCACCTCGGTCGCCCGCTACGAGGCGCGCCCGGAGATGAGCGTGGCCGAACGTATCGCCTATTTCTTCGGTGTAGCGACGCCGATCACACCCTTGTGGTTCATTATGACGCTGGTGGGCATTTTAGCTGGATCGGCTATTCCTGAATCCTGGGCGCTGGATTTCATTGTGCCGATCATGTTTCTGGCGATGGTGTCGCCGATGCTGAAATCACTGGCGCATGTGGCTGCAGCCTTGGTGTCGGTTATCGTCGCACTTGGCCTGACGGGTTTGCCATCGGGCACCGGTTTGCTGATCGCGGCAGGGGCGGCGATGGTCACGGGCGCGTTGGTCGAAACATGGATGGAAAGGCGCAAACCATGACCTATAGCACTGCTGAAATCTGGCTGATTATTGCTTTGCTAGGGGCGGGGACATTCCTGATCCGGTTTTCGTTTCTGGGGCTGATCGGGGACAGGCCGATGCCTGCGATCGTGCTGAAACTGCTGCGGTTCACGCCAGTCGCGGTGCTGCCGGGGATGGTAGCACCTTTGGTGCTGTGGCCTGCCGCAACGGGCGGCGTACCAGATCCCGCGCGCCTGATCGCAGCCATTGTCACTGTGGCGGTGGGTATCTGGACGCGCAACGCGATCTGGGCCATCGCGGCGGGGATCAGCACGCTTTACCTAGCGCTGTGGCTGCTGCCTATTCACTGAGGGCTGCGTTGATTCGCGCTGCGGCGACGGATTTGTCGTCGGGATCGTCTTCGTGATATTCGACGGTTTCGACGCCGGGCAGCTTGGCGAAATCGTCAGACACGTTGTTCGGTCCCCAGCTTTGCCGAATACCTTCAAATCCCGGCAATTGCCGCAACAGCCGTGACGTGGCGCGCGCGCAATGGGCTTGCGGGACCGGGCCGTTTTCCAGCGCAAGGTTCAGCGCGCGTTCGGCCACTTCGGGACTGACCTGCACCTTCTGGCCTACGACATGATAGGTCACGCGGGCATGGTAGCTTACGTAAAAGCGTTCCAGTTCCGGCGTCACGCCGAACAGTACGTCGTTGCGTTCGGGCATCCGGTCTTGCACGAATGATCCTGCCGGATCAAACAGCACGCGCTGGCTGGCGTTGATCAACAAGGCGGTATGTGCGCCATTGCCTGATCCGTTGTTCTTCATCGTGTACAGCGTCAGATAGCTGTTGTCGGGGTCACGAAAGATCGCCCGCGACACGATATCATCGGGTGCCCACACCTCTTGTGCGGCGCAAGCTGCTAGTGCCAGCGGCATGCCGGCAAGAAAGAAACGACGCTGCACTGGACCGGATCAGGCGTTAAGCAAAGCGAGCAGGATCAGCACCACGATGCAGATCACAGCGCCTTTGGTGGACAGGCTGATGAAACCGTTAAAGGTTTTTTCCTGTTCGGTGATGTCCATCTTACCGTGATCGTGTTCGGCCATCGTCGGCTCCTCGTTTGGTGGTTTGGTGTCGCTTACCCGATTTGCGCGGGGCTGTCACCCATTCAGGTGGTCACTTTTTGTCACGTTCCAGCGCCGCTGCAAGCTGGAAACCGATGCGGGTCGGTTGGGGTTGGTCCACCTGTTTGGGGCTGGCGATCAGAGTCACATTCAGCTGGCTGACATGCTGGACCAGTTGGGTTTTGGCACCGTCATCGTTGGTGCCATAGAAGGTGATGATATCGGGTTCGAAATAGCCCAAACCTTCGATCCGGATCACACCGGTGTTGCTGCCAGCAAGGCCGATCCCGACTTCGTGGTCATTATCAAGCTGGTCCTCGAAATGCTGAATATACATGATGACACGCTCATAAGCCCATTGCGCGGGGCATTTGCCCTTGGTCGATTCCGACAGGGCAGGCGGCATATTGCCATGCGACAGGCAATCGGCGTCGGGGTCCGTGTGGACCTCGTTCATCATCGGCAGGAAGGTGTTTTCAAGATGTTCCGCCGATGTGTCGATGGTCATATCCGGGGCGTCACGTTTGGTCATAGGGGCACCGCCGTTGTTTCCTTGATCTCTTCCATAACGAAACTGGCCGAAATATCCGAGACTGAAATCCGCGCGATCAGCCGTTTGTAGAATGCATCATAGGCAGGCACATCGGCCACGCGCACCCGCAACACATAATCCAGTTCACCGGTCATGCGGTAGGCGCCTACCACCTCGGGCAGGCTGCGCAGGGCGGTCTGGAACTGCTCCATCCAGTTGCGGTCATGTGCATTGGTGCGGATAAGGACCATCACCATCAATGGCAGCCCGACCTTGGCAGGGTCCAGCAGGGCCACCCGCGCAGTAATGACGCCCGCCTGCTCTAGCGCCTTGATCCGCCGCCAGCAGGCGTTGCGGGACAGATGAACTGTGGCGCTGATATCATCGACTGACAGGCTGGCGTCTTTTTGCAGCAAAGTCAGGATGCGGCGGTCTGTTTCGTCTAATTTAATGGTCATAAGGTTGATGATATCCCAATAGTTCTACAAATGGCAGTGAAATTTGGGACCGTTTTTGATGGGCTGCGCGCT
>PUNR01000059.1 GCA_003551805.1 Loktanella sp. | reverse complement strand
CCCGCCAACGACAGCGCTGCCCCGGTGCTGCGCCCCACAGGGCGCGTCCCGCCGCCCACAATCCGCAACGGGCCCGTCGCTGTAACAACCATCTGCGCCAGCGCGTCTTCAGTCTCAGGTGTCATATCATCGTCCGAGTAAAAATATCCTGGGGGAGGCCCGCTAGGGCCGGGGGCAAAGCCCCCTTGCAACACGAAATCGGCAAAGCCCCGATCAAGCCGCGCGCCGTGGCGCAGAGCTGTCCAGCGGGAACACCTTAGCGGCGTTCAACAACCACAAAGGATCAAACACATCCTTTACCGCCATCTGCGCTTCCAGATCGGCTGCGGCGAATTGCACATGCATCAGATCACGCTTTTCGATGCCCACACCATGTTCGCCGGTCAGACAGCCGCCAACCTCGACGCACAGCTTAAGGATATCTGCGCCAAACGCCTCGCACAGTTCAAGATCACCGGGCTTATTTGCATCAAACAGGATCAACGGGTGCATATTGCCGTCACCTGCGTGGAACACGTTGCCAACATCCAGACCGTATTCCTTGGACATTTCACCGATCCGGCGCAGCACGAAGGGCAGTGCCGACACCGGTATCGTGCCATCCAGACACATGTAATCATTGATCTGGCCCATCGCGCCGAATGCAGATTTGCGGCCCAGCCAGATGCGGCCTGCCTCATCGGCATCCTTGGCCTCGCGCAGTTCCACCGGATTATGGCGGCGGGCGATGTCCATGATCAGGGCCAGTTGTGCGTCAATCTCGGCGGGTGATCCTTCGACCTCGACAATCAGCAGCGCCTCGCAGATCGGATAACCGGCTTTGGCGAAAGCTTCGGTCGCTTCGATGCAGGGGCGGTCCATAAACTCGATCGCGACCGGCAGGATGCCGGCTTTGATGATATCAGTCACGACCTGACCGGCAACTTCGGAACTGTCGTAACCCATCAGCACAGGTCGTGCGCCTTCGGGTTTGGGCAGGATGCGTAGGGTGGCTTCGGTCACGACGCCAAGCTGTCCTTCTGATCCGCAGATCAGACCGAGCAAGTCCAGATTGCCCGCATCCAGATGTGCGCCGCCAATCTCCATCACGGTGCCATCCATCGTCACGATGGTGACACCCAGCAGGTTATTCGTGGTCACACCATATTTCAGACAATGCGCGCCACCGGAATTCATCGCGATATTGCCTGCGATTGCGCAGGCCAGTTGGCTGGACGGATCAGGCGCATAAAAGAACCCGTCCGCCTCGACCGCACCTGTCACTGACAGGTTGGTGCGGCCGGTTTGCACACGAATATAGCGGTCGCCGTAATTCGTCTCGATCACATCGGTCATCCGCGCCACCCCAAGGATCACACAATCCGCCGTCGGCAAAGCACCACCCGCAAGCGATGTTCCCGCCCCGCGCGGCACAACGGGCACGCCCATATCGTGGCAAATTTTCAACACTGCCGCGACCTGTGCCGTTGTCGATGGCAATACCACCGCCAGAGGCGGGCAACGATACGCGGTCAGCGCATCGCATTCATAGGCGCGGGTTTCAGCGACATCGGACATCAGCGCATCTGCCGGCAACACATCGGCCAAGCGGGTGACAATCTGGTCCTTGCGGGACAAAACTTGGGCATTGGGCAATGGCATTTGCATTGGTTGACCTCCGGTCGGCTAGACTGGTAAAAAGATATTACCAATTTTGTCATCTGGCAAGTCTTTCCACGACCAGCTAGAGATTCGGGATGACATTACTCGATCATCTTTCCCTTCTCAGCCTATTTGATGGCATCGCTGCCGTCACGCTTGTCAGCGCATGGGCGCTGATCGGATGGCGAATCGAACATCCGGGGGGCAAGCGGTTGTCGGTCACGGTGTTGATGTCACAGCGACGGCGCGACTGGATGAAGGTATTTGTCACGCGCGAACCACGGATTTTTGATAGCCAGATCCTGGCCGGTCTGCGCGAAGGCACAGCCTTTTTCGCATCGACCAGCCTGTTTGCCATTGGTGGTGTGCTGGCGCTGTTGGGCAATACCGACAGCCTGCGCGGTGTCGCGGCAGAGGTGACGGACACACAGGTCCCCGTCCTGATCTGGCAAATGAAACTGGCCTTTGTCGCCCTGTTCCTGACCAATGGTTTTCTAAAATTCGTCTGGTCGAACCGGGTTTTCGGTTATTGTGCGGTGGTCATGGCCTCTGTGCCGAACGACCCTGCCGATCCGGTCGCCTTTCCGCGCGCCGCGCAAGCGGCCGAACTGAACATCCGCGCAGCCCTGAATTTCAACCGCGGTCTGCGGTCGATGTATTTCGCATTGGCGGCGCTGGCATGGCTGGCGGGGCCGGGCGCGCTGGTGGGGGCGACTGCAGTCGTGGCGTGGATCATCTGGTCGCGTGAATTTGCGTCAATGCCGCGCAATGTGCTGATGGGCGACTAACGCCGCCCTTCACGCAGCCATGCGCCGATGCTGAACAATGCGGCAAGCAGCAGGAACAACCAGGCCGGCACCAGCGGCGAAATCTTGATATCCGCGGTCTGGAATGCCTCGCGCGGAGTGATCCCGATCCAGCCACGCCCCGCGGCAAGGCGGCCATCGCGCACCGCACGGATATCAACAGCACCGGCGGAAATCGGCATCACCCCGCCGCGTGTGCTGTCGACCAAAGGCGCCAGCACGTCGCCTGTGGCAATCGTCTGTTCAAACTCGCGCGGTGCAGCGGGCCCCAATGCGATTACGGCGGTTTCGGTCCCGTCATCCAGCCGGTAAAGGCCGATTTCCGGTGCATCCCAGACCGCTTCGAACCGGCCGGGGGATATTTCGGTCAGTGGAACGATTGTTTCTGTCCCGTCAGGATGGGTGATTGTGACATCGGCAGCTTCGTCTTCCAATGTGCGGCGGATGATCCGCATCTGCTGGCCGGTGGGGGTAACGGACAATGCCTCTTCCTCCAGCTCGGGTTCGCGCATCATCCAATGGGCCAGACGGCGCAGCAATTCCAGCTGCGGCCCGCCGCCTTCATAGCCACGATCCCAGAGCCATGAATGATCCGACGCCATTAACGCCACACGCCCTTCACCGACCCTGTCCAGCGCCAGAAGCGGGCGGTCATCCATCCCCGACATCACAACAGAGGCCGCAGGCGGTACGTTGACATCGACCAGCCGGAACCAGCGTCCCCAGCCCGGCCCGTCGCCTTCGGCGGCAGGCGGCGACAATGCGTCAAGGCCCGCCGTCACCGGATGGCGCGCGCCAAGATCGGTGATCTGCGGCACGAAACCTTCCTCGAAGACGCGCGCAGTCGGCGCACCCGGCAGGATCGCAGCAAGGGGCGAGCGATAAATGCTTTCCGCCCCGCCATATTCCGGCCCGGACGAGACCAGCACAGCGCCGCCCTGTTCGACATAATTGCGGATATTATCCAGATAGGCATTTGGCAGGATGCCGCGCCGGCGGTAACGGTCAAAGATAATCAGATCGAATTCGTCGATCTTTTCCAAAAACAGCTCGCGCGTGGGAAAAGCGATCAGCGACAGTTCATTGACCGGGACACCGTCCTGCTTGTCCGGCGGGCGCAAAATGGTGAAATGCACCAGATCAACGGCAGCATCCGATTTCAGCAGGTTGCGCCATGTCCGTTCACCCGGATGTGGTTCGCCGGATACCAGCAGCACGCGCAGCCGGTCGCGGACACCGTTGATCTGCACGACGGCTGAATTGTTGCGGTTGGTCAATTCGCCTTCCGCGTCCGGCACGGTGAATTGCAGCACGTTCATGCCCGCATGGGACAATTGCACCGGCAGTTCAATGTCGCGGCCAACCGGTACCGGCAGGATCATCGGCGTGTCACCATCAATCGAGATCGACAGATCAACCGATTCCGTTGGCGGCGCGGCGCCCTGATCCTCGATCCGCAGGGTCAGGTTGAAGGTCTCGCCCAGAATGGCAAAGGCAGGTGCGTTGGACACGACAAGGCGACGGTCCCAATCATCCGGCTCGCCTGTCAGTAAAACATGCAGCGGTGCGGGTAGGGCGGGGGCGTTTTCCATATCATGGACGCGGCCATCGGTGATCAGGATGATGCCCGCAACCCGGCCCTGTGGTTCTTCGGCCAGTGCTTGCGACAGGGCCGACATCAAGGCTGTCCCCTGATCACCTGGGGCATCGCCAAGCGTG
>PUNR01000064.1 GCA_003551805.1 Loktanella sp. | reverse complement strand
CGGTCGCATCATTCAGCAGGATGGTCGAATTATCAGCCCCCATCTTTGCCGTCACGCCGGTGCGGCCTGCCTGGTTGTTGATGGCTTCGGCAATGCCGCGCAGATCGGATTTGTCGGAAATCGCGACTGGCCCGACCTCGACACCATTAACAGAGAAATTGACGGTATCCGCGTCCGAGAAGTTAGACAGCCGGACATTGGTTTCCGCTGCCGCCGTGACGCCCGTTGACGATGACACACTGTTGATGGCGGCGGTCAATTCCTGCGCCGATTGCCCGGTGCTGGTTGTCAGTTCAGCGCTGCCGGCAAAACCGGTGATGTTGATCGTGGTGCCTGCGGTGATGCCGGTATCGGTTGTGCCAGCACCAGCGGCCAAAGAGACGTTGGTTTTGACTGTATTTGCGCCAATGTCGGTGGCGGCAGCACTTTCGACGCTGACTTGCAGAACCTGGCCTGCGTCGGCACCGATCTGGAACTGCTTGTTGGCAAAAGATCCGTCCAGCACATTCATGCCGTTGAATGTGGTATCCTTGGCAACGCGGTTAATTTCGGTCACCAGCTGTTTGGCTTCTGCACCGATATTGCTGCGGTCGGATGCGGTGTTGGTATCGTTGGCCGATTGCACGGCCAGTTCGCGCAAACGCTGCAACATATTGGACACTTCGACATGTGCGCCTTCGGTTGTGTCCAGCAGGTTCTTGCCGTCGGTGGCATTGCGCACGGCCTGATTAAGGCCCGTGATCTGCGATGTCATCTTGGTGGCAATGGCCATGCCTGCGGCATCGTCCTTTGCTGCGTTGATGCGCAATCCGGTTGACAGACGGCCCATCGCGGCGGTCATGTCTTCGTTGACGCGTTTCATATTTGCCTGCGCGTTGATGGCGCCGATATTGGTATTGATGGTCGTCATGTGACTAACTCCTCTAAAGCGAATGCACGCTGGCCAGCGCTTGGATTAGGAAACGGCAAGCCCCGAATTTGTTTAGACGCTTCTGCAAGAATGTCAGAACTCATTGATTTTTAATTATATTTTATAGGGCCATCTTGGCACGGAACTTGCCCCACTTTCCTGCACAGGGCGCGTACCGCCTTGGCGGATACGAAAGGTGGCACATGGATATCGCAACATTGATTGGTCTGATCGGCGCGCTTGGCATGGTGCTGGGGGCAATGATCGCGGCGGGCGGGCTGAGCCCTTTTGTTGATGTGGCCTCAGTACTGATCGTGCTGGGCGGCACTTTCTTTGCGGTGATGTTCAAAACACCGATGCCGGCTTTCTTGCGGCACTTCAAAGGGATTGCCAAAGCCTTTATGCCCAAGCCCGCCAAAAAGGATGCCCTGATCACCCGGATGGTGGAGTTGTCGGATATGGCGCGCAAAAACGGGCTTATGGCGCTTGATAATCAGGACATTCCTGATCCGTTTTTTGCCAAGGGGTTGCAGATGCTGGTCGACGGGGCCGATGAAACCCGCATGGTCAAGCAGATGAACGAAGACATCAAAGCCATGAAAACCCGTCACAACGAAGTGCATGAGGTCTTGCGCGGTTGGGTCGATATCGCGCCCGCCATGGGCATGATCGGCACGCTGATCGGGTTGGTGCAGATGCTGGGCAATATGGAAGATCCCAAGGCCATTGGCCCCGCAATGGCCGTTGCCTTGCTGACCACGCTTTATGGCGCCTTCTTCGCCAATATCCTGTTCGGCCCGCTGCTGGCCAAGCTGGAAACCTATAGCGCGGAAGAGACGCTTTATCGCGACATGGTGATCCGCGGCCTGCGCAATATTGCGCGCGGCGATTCCGGTCGCGTCGTGCAGGAAGACATGATGGCAGCCCTGCCGCCCAAGGAACAAGCCAAATTGCGCGCCGCGTGAAAGGATAAGTGATGCGCAAACCCACGCCTCTGCCCGTTCCCTTTGAACTGCCAGCCGAGCCGGATTGCCCGCGCTGCCCGAAAAAAGGCGCGCCGGCATGGATGGCGACATTTGCCGATATCGCCACATTGCTGATGGCGTTTTTCGTGTTGATCCTGTCTTTTGCCGAATTCAACACACCAAAGTTCAAGATGGTCGCGGGGTCGCTGGAACGTGCCTTTGGGGTGCAGCGAGAAGTGCCGGTTATGGAAATGCCGCAAGGCACTACCATTCTGGAGCTGAATTTCAGCCCCGCACCCGAAATCGCCCTGACCGAAGAGATGCGCCAAGAGACGACCGACGCCAACCAACCCGAGGTCAAACAGCCCGACGCCCAGGATGACGCCCGCGATGGATCAGCAGATGCGCAAGCCGAGGCACAACAATTGGCCGATGAAATGCTGCAAGAACTTGCTCAGGATCTTGCGCAAGCGCTGCAAACCGAACAGGGTCAGGATGTCGTCGAGGAATTGCTGGAAGACCTGTCACAGGAACTGGCGCGCCTCCAAGGTGATATCTCGGCCGCTGAACAGGCTGCTGCATTGGCCGACGCAACGCTGCGCGTGGCCTTGCGCGAAGAAGTGGCGCAGGGGCTTGTCACCATCGACCAGCGCGAAGATCGTGTCATCATCACCGTGGGCGCAGGCGGGGCTTTTGCATCGGGCAGTGCCGATCTGACCCCTGCCGCACGCGATATCATGGCGCGGCTGGCATTTTCGGCCATGGGCGATGCCAGCGATATTGTCGTGACAGGTCACACCGATGACGTGCCGCTTGCACCGGGTGCCCCGCTTGGCGACAATTGGGGGCTGGCGGCGGCGCGGGCCTCTGCGGTCGTGCGCGAAATCGAAGGCACAGCGCTGATTGACCCTGATCGCCTGACCGCAATCAGCCGCGGGGAAACCCAGCCTTTGACCGAAAACACAACCGCCGAAGGCCGCGCCGAAAACCGCCGGATTGAGATCGAAATTACCTACTGACCCGCTAAACATACCGCGCCCTCTGTCGTTGACCAGTCAGGTGCTGCCACGCCGAAGGAGAGCCACATGGATATTCTCGGGTCCCTGAACACGAACGGATCGGGCCTAAACATCACCGAACTGGCCCAGACCCTCGCCAATGCGGAAATCGCGCCGCGCAAATCTCTGGTCCAGAAACGGATCGATACGGCCGAAATGCGGCTGTCGGGCTATGACCGTCTGCGCGGGCAGTTGGAAACGCTCAATGATGCAGTCGGGCTGATGCGCAACCTGCAACCGCGCGCTTTGCGCAGTGATACCAGTGCCGTCACGGTCGCCTTGCGTGACCCCGCAGCATTGGACATGGCCGCAGCCAGTATCACCGTAGACAAGCTTGCCACCGCGCAAGTGCTGAGCTTTCGGGGATTTGCCAGCGCCACGGCACCTTTGGCCGGCGGCGCATTGACGATTGAAACGGGCGCTTGGGATGATGCCAGCCCGCCACAATTCACACCCAATGGCGCGGCGCGCAGCCTTGATTTTCCCCCGAACAGCACCCTGACGCAGATTGCTGCAAGGCTGGATGCCTTGCCGGGGATGTCGGCGCGTGTCGTCGATCTGGGCGATGGCAGTTTTGCCTTGGGCGTGATTGCCGAACCTGGGCGCGCCAACGCGCTGCGCTTTACCGCGCCAGATGGTGGCGGGATGCAGATGTTTGACTTTGCAGCCGACCCCGGCACCGTTCAGGTGCAGGCGGGCGAGAATGCGGCACTCAAGCTCAATGGTATCGCCCTGACGCGCCCGACGAACCAGATCGACGATCTGTTGCCCGGTGTGAGCCTGACCTTGCGCGCCACCACAGCGCAACCCGCCCAGATCAGCGTCACCGCTGATATCGAAGGGACGCTGACCGTGATGCAAGGTTTTGTCGATATGGTGAATGTCACCCATCGTATGGTCGGTGATCTGACAGGCCGCGGTCCCTTGGCAACGGCGGGCAGCGACACGCCTTTGCCCGGCGATCCGGTCGCACAGGACATGATGCGCGGTATTGCCAGTATCCTGACGCGCGGCTTTGGGTCTGATGCGCGGCATCTGGCGCAGATAGGTATTCTGACAGAACGCGATGGCAGCCTGTCGCTGGACACAGCCGCCTTTACCCGCGCGCTGGAACGTGATCCGGCGATGCTGGACCCTTTGCTGCGCGATAGCCTGCAATCAACGACGATCAGCACGCAAAATCTGCCGCAGGCGGGCGCGCCTGCGGGCGATTATGTTTTCCGCCGCGACCCGGCAACGGGGGCCACCACAT
>PUNR01000114.1 GCA_003551805.1 Loktanella sp. | reverse complement strand
TCCCGACCTGTGAAGAGGTGCTTTATCTTGGTCAGATATGGCGCGATCACGCCATGCCTGCGCGTCTGTTCGCGCCCGGTTTTGACCTGCTCGCACAGGTCCATAACAAATACCGCTTTATCCGGCTTTGCCACGACCTTGGCCTTGCCACCCCGAAAACGCGGCTGCTGAAAAACGTGGCGGATGTCGCGGCCTTGTCCGGTCAGGCGTCGGATATGGTGTTCAAACCGGTCTGGTCACGCTTTGCCACCCAAACAATGATCCGGCCCGCGCCTGCGCGTCTGGCGCAGATCATCCCCACCAGCGCCGCGCCTTGGGTTGCGCAGGATTATGTCGCAGGGCAGGAAATTTGCGTCTATGCCATGGCCCATGCCGGAAAACTGACTGCGCTGTCGGCCTATCGGGGTTTGATCCGTGCGGGGCTTGGCGCGTCGGTGTGCTTTACGCCGGTGCAGGATGACGCCGTCGCCGCTTTTGTTTCGGCTTTCGTGCAGGGCACCGGCTGGACGGGGCAAATCTCGTTTGATCTGATACGCCGGAATGACGGTGTCGTGCTGCCCATCGAATGTAACCCGCGCGCCACCAGCGGGCTGCATTTCTTTCACGACGGCCCCAGTTTTGCACGCGCTGTAAATGGTGAAGGCACCGCCACCCCCGACGTGACCCGACCGCAAGGGGTGCGCCTTGCGCTTTGGGTCTACGGTCTGCCGCAGATTTGGCACCCCAAAGGCTGGCATGCGTTCCGTGATGCCGTGGCACAGGTGCAGGACGTCATGGACTGGCCCGCCGACCGGTTGGGGCTGGCCCGCCAGTTGCGACCGCTAGCCGAAATCGCAAGGATCGCATGGCGCGACAGGGTCAGCCTGCAAACAGCGGCGACCCGCGATATCGAATGGGACGGGCCGGATCAAAGGGCGATCTGATATTGCTGTGGCGTCGTGGCCGCGGCAGGCAGTTCACCTGCGATAATCGCCGTGATATCACGGCGCAGAAAATCAAGCGGGCCGATCACAGGGCTGGCCCCGCCCGCCAATCGCGCATTTTCATAGGCCGACCGCAACACGCGGCGGTCCTGCGCCAAGGCGATGTTGAACAATGGCTTGAACGCCATCGCCTTGATCTGGCCCAGCACACCTTGGGCAGGTCCGGCCAGCCAACCGATCCCTTCGACAGTGTCAGTATCGGCCTGCCGCAGATGAAAGGTCGTCGCCAGCACCAGACCGCGTGGCCCCCAATATTCCAGTTCTGCGATACCCGGATGCCGGTAGCGCCCGATCGTCTTGGTCCGCGCACCGTCCAGCAATTTACTGACCAGCCCGTCTTGCCTGTCCTCGCCTGTATAGCTGGCCGCGACCCAGCCCGCGCCGCCAGTCACCGTTACAGTGACGCGATGACGCTTTGCCGACAGCCCGCGCAGCAGGCCTTTGTGGGTGAAATGGGTATGGGTCGCGTCAAGGATGTTTTCGGCCACGTCTACCAGTCGCGACTGCGCCGTGCTTTTGACCAGCCGGCAGATTGGTGACTGGCCTGTCAGCACATGAGTATAGGGCGGGGCATCGGGCAAGTCCCGCGCGATAAAGACAGCTCCGTCCTGTTCGGTGGCGTGATAGCGCCCGACACGGCAGCGCGGCAGATCACCGATATGGCCGGGGATATCGATGCAAGCCCCGCCTGCATCAAAGCGCCAACCGTGATAGGGGCATTCCAGCGTATCACCCACCACGCGGCCACCCGATAAGGCAACCATCCGGTGCGGGCAACGGTCCACAAGCGCGCTGACGCGCCCACCCGCGCGAAACAGCACGACAGGCGCGCCGTCATACATCACCCGCAGCGGGTGGCGTGTGACCTCGCGCGAAAGCGCCACGGCTTGCCAGTGATGCGTGGTCATAGCCCGAACCTTTGCAAAAGCGGGATGCCGACCTTGGTCAGTACCGCCTCGATCACCCGCAAAGCGCTGCGCTTTTTGTGGCCCAGATGCTGGGCATAAACGGCGGTGTATTCGATCACCGGCACGGCCATCCTGTGGCGTTTGAATGCCGCTGCACCCGCGCTCATGTTAAAAAACAGTCCCTGTGCCATGGCGATATCCTGCGCCATGGCCATAACCATGCGGTAAAGCCCTTCTTGGCGGGGCCGCGTCGTATCATAGCCGACAATCGGTTGCGTCAGGGTGCGTCCGTTCGCAAACAGCCCCGTTACGGCAACCAGCCTGCCATCCGCCGCGCGCAATCCGCGCAATTGCATCAGCCCCGCTATGTGCATCCGGCGCAGATAAAGCGCGGTATAGCTCGGGTTTAGCGGCGTGTACTTATCGATATAAAGCATCTCGTAAAGCTGTGCGGCGCGCGCATAATCAGCCTCGGTTATGTCATCATTGGTCACAAGATCATGGTCCGTGCGCGCCAACGCCAGCCTGTCGCGTTTCATATTGGCGCTGGGATGGGTGCAGGCGGTTGCGTCAAACAGATAGATCTGACGCGCAGGCAGCAGCCGGAAACCCGCATCGCGAAGCGTGCCAAGCGTTGCGGCATCGGCGGTGGTGTTCAGTGACCGTATAACCAGCGCGCGGTCGGGGTAGGCGGCAGTCAGATTGTCGCGCATCGCGGCCACGGCACCCTGTGTCAGGGTCGGTACCGGATTGGTGGAAAACAGCCAGTTGTTGATCTGCACCTGATGGTCGATCCCCGCTGCACGCAGTAAAGGCGCACAGGCCCCGATCAGGGTGCGGATTGCAAGGCGCAACGCGGGATGCGATTTGAAATGGCGTGTTTCGTCAATGGCATAGTCGATATAGGCCGTCACCGGATTGCAGATATAGCAATTGCCGCGCTGGTCGCGCTGGTTAAGCGTGACCGGATAGGCGCGACCGGCCACCGTGATTTGATCCACCGTGCTGTCAAGATTGGCGATCAGGTCGCGCATCGGTGTCTGATCAAAGACCGCAACAAAGCGCGCGACCATGTCAGGTGTATTGGCCACACGTTCCGCGGTCATGGGCGGATGTCCTTGGGCAGGCGGCATTCAACGCGGCGCAATTTGCGGCTGAAATCGACAGGCAGGGGCTGGCGTGTAACGCTGATTTGCGGTGCGACACCCAGCCGGATCAGTGCGTGTGCGATACTTGTGCGCGCGGTCTCTGCCACGCTTGAATCAAGCTCTGGCGGCAGCAGCAGGGCAATCGCCCCGTCCGGTTGCTGGATCACGCGGAAATCAACGATCCGCGCATCAGCTTGCAATACGGCATTGCGCAGCACATCGGGCGTGACCAGCACACCGCAGATGTCAAAACAGTCATCCATCCGGCCCACAACCTCGTCCACCCGTTGCAGGGCGGATCCGCAGGGGCAGGGCTGGTTGGACAGGCGCAAAAGATCGTTCATCCGGTAGCGAGCCATGATCTGCACCTGCCTGCGGAAGCTGGTGATCAAAGGCGACACCAACCCGTCACCGACAGGTTCATATTCAAAGGCGATGGAATCCTCGGCCAGATGCAGATGACCATGCGCACAAGTCACACCCAGCAATCCTTCGGTCGCCATGTAAATCTGGCCAAGCGTCAGGTTAAAACCCGCCTCGATCACGCGGCGATCCACCGGGTCCAGCGTTTCGGCGGCGCTGAACACACGGCGGGGTGTCAGGCGCAGGCCACCTTCGACAAAATACCGCAGCACTTTGGGGGCGGCGACGATGACCGTGGGGTTGTAGTTTTCGATCGCGTCACGCCAAGCGTCGACACCTTCGGTGGATGCGAAAAACCGCAATTGCAAATGCGGCACCGACCGCGCAGAGCTGTAAAGCCTTGTGTCCTGCGGCAGAATGATCGCTATGCGCTGGGCCTGCCACAACAACCCCGCCATCGCCTTGGCCAGCAACGCCCCCAGCCAGCGGTAGCGTTCCAGATCAGAAATCACGAAGTATCCCCGGTTGCCGCTGGTGCCGGTGCTGGCCCCCACGGTATAGCCTGCAACTTTGCAATCAGCGGCTAAGGCGTCGGTGACTTGCTCGGCGGTGATATCTGGGCGGTTGTAGTCGGCAAAGCTGGCCATCAGCAGGGTTTTGTCCATCACCGGCAGGTCGGACAGACGCGCAGGCGGGCCAGCGAACGCCGCGACCTGAGGCAGGTCATGATCCAGCCAGTGGCGCAGCGCCTTGGCCTGTGCTGCCAGCAATGCGGTGCGCGGCAGGCCAGCGCGCGACAGGCGGCGTGTGG
>PUNR01000411.1 GCA_003551805.1 Loktanella sp. | reverse complement strand
GTTTTGAAGCTGGGCAACACGGTCCAGAGGATCGGGAAGAAGATCAGCAGACCAATGGACCAGGCCAGGACCGTATTGAACGTTTTGCGTGTGGTGGTGACAGATCGCGCCATGATATTCCCCTATCGGTCCAGGTTCTTGCCGACGATGCGCATCAGGAACAGCGCGACGATATTTGCCAGAATGATCGCATAGACACCGCCTGCGGACCCAAGGCCGACATTCTGGCTTTCCAGCACGCGCTGGTAGATCAGATAGGTCAGCGTTCTTGTGCCGAATGCGCCCTGAGTGGTGACAAAGATTTCCGCAAAAATCGCCAGCAGGAAAATCGTCTGGATCAGAAGGACGATGGTAATGGCGCGCGACAGATGCGGCAGGGTGATGAAAAAGAAGCGGTTGATCGGGCCTGCGCCATCCATTTCGGCGGCTTCTTGTTGTTCGCTGTCCAGCGACTGGATTGCCGTCAGCAGGATCAGCGTGGCAAAGGGCAGCCATTGCCATGATACGATCAACACGATGGACGGCATCGATGCCTCGGACAGCCAAGATACGGGCGTTGCCCCGAACAGCCGCCACAGATGCGAAAACAGACCGTTCACCGGGTCCATGAACATGTTTTTCCAGACCAGCGCCGATACGGTGGGCATCACGAAAAACGGCGCGATCACAAGGATACGCACGATCCCCTGCCCCCACATCGGTTGGTCCAGCAGGACCGCCAGCAGCACACCCAAGGCCACGGTGATAATCAGCACGCTGCCCACGATAATGAGCGTTGCCTGCACCGATGGCCAGAACGCGCTGGAGGTGACGAAACTGCGGTAATTGTCAAAGCCGACCCAGCCCTGAAACCCGCCACGCATCGGCAGATAGCGTTGAAACGAAAACACCACTGTCATCGTCAGCGGCACCAGCATCCAGCCCAAAAGCAGGATCACCGCAGGTGCCAGCATCAACCGTGCCGTTACGCGAGAAGCTTTGGTGGACATGGCCCGACCCTTTTACATGTTTGGAAAAAGTGGCCAGAGGGGGCACAGCGGCGCCCCCTCTGGCCGGGGAGGAAACTTAGTAGCCTGCGGCTTCCATCGCATCCGTGGTCACGGCTTGTGCACGTTCCAGCGCCTGTTCAACAGTTTGCTGGCCTGCCAGCATATTGGCGAACTCCTGACCGACTTCGGTCGCGAAACCGGCAAATTCGGGGATCGCCACGAATTGTACGCCAGTATAGGGCACTTCTTGCACGCTTGGCTCTGTTGGATTGGCCGAATTGATCGATTGCAAGGTCATCTCGGCAAAGGGGGCTGCCGCCAGATAATCCGCGTTTTCGTAAAGCGAGGTCCGTGTGCCGGGTGGCACATTCGCCCAACCTTCGTTTTCAGCGACCAATGCGGTGTAATCGCTGCTGGTGGCCCAAGCAATAAAGGCTTTTGCCGCATCAGTGGACTGCGATCCAGCAGGCACTGCCAGCGACCATGCCCAGAGCCAGTTACCGCGACGGCCCAGATCATTATCGGGTGCCAGCGCAAAACCGACGGAATCTGCCACGGTGGAATCGGCAGGGTTGGTTACGAAGCTGGCTGCAACTGTCGCGTCAATCCACATGCCACAACGGCCTTGCTGGAACAGGGTCAGGTTTTCGTTGAACCCGTTGTTCGCCGCACCCGGAGGGCCGTAGTTGGTCATCAGATCGTTGTAGAAGGTGACCGTTTCCAGCCATTCAGGACTGTCGAACTGGGCGTTCCAGTCCATATCGAACCAGCGCGCGCCAAAGCTGTTGGCCATCGCCGACAGAAACGCCATGTTCTCGCCCCAGCCCGCCTTACCGCGCAGACAGATGCCGTAGACATCGCCATCGGTCATCGCAGCCGCTGCTTCGCGGATGAACTCCCAAGACGGCGCATCAGGCATTTCCAGACCGGCCGCTTCCATCAGGTCGGTGCGATACATGACCATAGAGCTTTCGCCATAGAACGGCGCTGCATAAAGTTCGCCATCGACGGTCAGACCGTCACGGATCGCTGGCAGCAGATCATCGGCGTTCCATTCGTCGGGCAGGTCGTTCAACGACACCAGCCAGCCATTTGCGCCCCAGATCGGGACTTCGTAAGTGCCGATGGTCATGACGTCGAACTGGCCGCCGCGCGTGGCGACATCCTGGGTAACACGCTGGCGCAGCACGTTTTCTTCCAACGTGACCCATTCCAGCGTGATGTCGGGGTATTGCGCGTTAAAATCCGCAGTCAGGCCCTGCATGCGGATCATATCGCCATTGTTGACAGTGGCGATGGTGACGGTTCCTGACGGCGACTGCGCATAGCTGCCCGAGGCGGCAACAATGGCCAGCGCACTCGCCAGACCGAGTGACGTTTTCAAAGACATCCGAACTCCTCCCTGAGATCACAAAATGATGTACAGCAAGCTAATTCGAATAATAGCGCGCAGTCAATAGTATTTTTGCGCGCGTAAAGTTTAAGCCGAGGCGCGCATCACCAGCTTGCCTTCAAACAATGCTTCAACCCTTTCCCTTGTCGGGCCTTCACCGTCGATCATCCGGAAAAGCGTTTCAGTTGCACGGGTTGAAACAGATTCATAATCCTGCGCCACGGTCGTCAGCGGCGGGCAGGTAAAGCGCGAAAACGGATGATCGTCGATCCCGGCAACCCGCATCGCAGAGCCTTCGTCGAACCCGATCCGCAGGCCGCGCGCATAGCAAGCCGACAAAAACCCGATCGCCAGACGGTCATTGCTACACAGAACCGTGTCGGTGGCGAATCGGTTCGAATCAAGAAGATGCAGCGCCCCTTCATAGGCGATCCTCTCGAATTCCCATCCGGTGCCATCGACGCGCAATATCTGCGGTTCATGCCCCAGCCGTTCCATCACTTGCAGATAGGCATTGCGCCGCTTGTTGGCGTTGGGGTTGACGGGGTCCATCTCGAAAAAACAGGGCGGGGCCCCGGTGCGACACAGATATTGCACGATCTGTTCGACAAAATGCGCATTATCCGACCCGATGAACGCTTTGCCGACCCCGTCGATATTGCTGTCAAACAGCACGGTCGGCACATCATCGCAGAACCTTTCAATCTCGTCCCGGTCCGACCGGCGCCCCAAGGGGGCCAGCAGCACCCCCGCCGGTTTCAGCGACCGCAGAGAATCAAGGATGTCATTCTCCAGCTTCTGGTCGCCATGCGCGCTGAACAGGATCGGCCAGTAGCCAGCGTCGATGCAGCGCTGTTCGATATTGCGTGCAATCTCGGCAAAAAACGGGTCTGCCAGATAGGGCACGACAATGCCGACATTGCGTGTCTGTTTGCGGTTCTGGTTGATCGCAAAGATATTCGGGCGATAGTCGAATTCCCCCAAAGCCTTTTCAATCTTCGCCCGTGTCGAGGCGCGCACACTGGATGGATCATGGAAAAACTTCGACACGGTGGGTCGCGAAATGCCCGACAAGCGGGCGAATTCTTCCATATTCTTGATCTTGGTCATCCCGCGCGTCCCTTCAAACTTGCCCCATCATACCGAAAAGGTAACTTTGGAAAAGTCATAAGCGACGCGCGTCAAGTCGCTATTTTGCCGGCGGATGCGGGCTAATCCGCGCTTTCCGACTGCACCTGCCGCGCCCAACGCTGCGCATGGGCGCGCAGGGCTGCGGCATCATCCGGCAGCGAAACGGCCTGCGTGGCGTGTTTTGCCGCTGACGCCCTTGCCAGCAGCGCCGCCCCTGCCGATGTGCCGACGGCTGATGTCGCAGTTTCCACTCCGTCAGGCGACAGCGCAGTCAGCATCGCCAGATAATCGGCGTTGCGCGCCGGTTAGAGCCAGACACGCCCGCGTCATCAGCGCCAAATACCATGCAAACAACCCAAGTGCCCCTCGACACCACGGCAAAAGGTGCTTGGCGCCCCACCAAATAAGGATAAAGCGACGCGGTGGAATCGAAATTGTTCGGTATCGGCGTAGAATCCATGACCGTGCGCAGCCATGAATTCTACCTCGGCTATGCGATCCGCAGGGGGACCGCGCTGTGCCTCGATATGGGCCATTTCCACCCGACCGAAAGCGTGGCCGATAAATTATCTGCCGTGGCGCTGTCGGTGCACGATATCCTGCTGCATGTCTCGCGCCCCGTGCGTTGGGACAGTGATCATGTGGTGCTGCTGAACGACGATCTGTTGGCCATGGCGCAGGAACTGGTCTTTGGCGATCTTCTGGATCGCACGCGCATCGGGCTCGATT
>PUNR01000118.1 GCA_003551805.1 Loktanella sp. | reverse complement strand
CTGCCGAAGCCGCTGCCGCCGAGGCCGAAGCCCAGGCCGCTGCGGAAGCCGAAGCTGCTGCTGAAGCCGAAGCTGCCGCCATCGCTGTGCAGGAGGCGCTGGACGAAGCTGCCGTCGCAACCGAAGAAGCGATTGAAAGCACCACCGACGCGCTGGAAGAAGCGACTTCTGATCTGGCTGCCTCTGCCGACGAAGTGTTGACGGTTGAAAACTTCAACCTCGACAGCGTGATCGCCCTGATCGAGGGGTCGGACCTGAACGAACAGGAAAAGACCACGCTGACAAACGCCGTCCGTGCCGCCCAGAACAGCCCTGCATTGCTGCAGCCCGTACTGGAACGTGCGCGTCAGCTGCTGGCTGAGTAACAGACCCCAAAACAACAAAGGCCGCCCTGATCGGGGCGGCCTTTTGCGTTTCTGCGCAATGGGTTAGTCAAGGAAGGCTTTTTCCACGACATATTGCTGGGGGTTGGAATTGGCGCCTTCGTTCAAGCCGTAGCCTTCCAGCATTTCCTTCAGTTCCAGATTGAACGCCAAATTGCCACAGATCATCGCGCGGTCCGTTTCAGGCGAAATCATTGGCACATCCAGATCGGCAAATGCCTCGCCTGACCGCATCAGATCGGTGATCCGGCCCATCTTGGGGCTGTCTTCGCGGGTGGTGGTCGGGTAATACTTGATCTTTTTCCAAAAGCCTTCACCGATCACTTCATTCAGCAATTCATCGGTTTTCAGACCTTCGATCAGATCGCGCCCGTAGGTCAGCTCGCCCACTTCGCGGCAGGTGTGGGTGATGATGATTTCGTCGTAATCTTCATAGGTCTGTGGTTCGCGCAGCAAGCTTGCGAAAGGCGCGAATCCGGTGCCGGTCGCGAAAAACCACAGCCGTTTGCCGGGCAGCAGGGCGTCATGCACCAGCGTGCCCACCGGCTTGGGGCGCAGGATCAGGCTATCACCGACGGTGATATGCTGCAGTTTTGAGGTCAGCGGGCCGTCTTGAACCTTGATCGAATAAAACTCCAGCTCTTCATCCCATGAAGGCGAGGCGATGGAATAGGCGCGCATGATCGGTTTACGTTTGCCTGTCTGGGGGTCTTCGTCACCCATCAGCCCGATCATCACGAATTCGCCCGACCGGAACCGCAAGGTCGCGGGGCGGGTGATGCGGAAGGAAAACAGCCGGTCGGTGTAATGCTTCACCTCGGTCACGGTCTGCATATCGGGCAATTGCGGGACGATTTTGGCGCTGGCGTGGTTCACGGGGCTTTGCTCTGTCATAGGTTCCATACGTGACCCATATAGGGCCACCCTCTGTCTAGTCATTGATCTGTGTCAGGGAAAGGGTCAGCCGCGCAAACGGGCCTGATAATGGTTCTGTTGCCAATCGGCACGGGCGAGCCATTGATCCTGCGGCTGGCGGGCAGCCATGGCGTCGTCAATCTCGACCTCGTCGAAACCAACACGGCGGGCCATGGCGTATTGATCGGCCAGCACATGGCCGCGCGCGCGCAAACGGCCTTTGAAGCCCGCGCGCCTCAGCATCGTGGCCAGCGTGAAACCGCGCCCGTCGGCAAATGACGGAAAATCAATCCGGATCATCGGCGCATTGGTCAGGCGAGCCAGTGTGGCGTGGTCGGTGTCGGACGGCAGGTCCACAGCATAGGCGCAATCATTGGCAATCGCCTGCTGCGCATCGCGGAACGGGCCTGTCCAGTCGTCGGCTGCAAAGCCCTGATCGGTGACGATAATGCTCATGCTGCCTGGCCTTCCCGGACGATCCGTCCGTTTTCAAAATGGATACCGCATTCGGTTTTTTCGCTGTTGCGCCAACGACCTGCGCGGGGGTCTTCACCTGCGCCGACACGCGTCGTGCAAGGCATGCACCCGATTGAGGGATAGCCTTGCGCCACAAGCGGATGCCGGGGTAGTTTGTGATCTTCCATATACCCACGCAGATCAGCCGATGACCATTGCGCCAGCGGGTTTATCTTGATCCGTGCTCCGTCTTTTTCAAACAACGGCAGGCTGGCGCGCTGGCCGTTCTGGAATTGCTTGCGTCCGGTGATCCAGCCACCGAAGCCTTGCAACGCCAGTTCCAACGGGCGTGCCTTGCGCAGGCCGCAGCAGGCATCCGGATCAGCCTGATGCAGCAGGCCGTCGACATCTTCGCGCAGCACATCGTTGCGGTTGGGGGTGATGATCCGCACGTCTGTCAGCCCAAGGGTGCCAGCCAGTTTCCGCTGATAATCCAGCGTTTCGGGAAACAGCATTTCGGTATCCAGAAAGATCACCGGCACCGCCTTGTTCACCTGTGCGGCCAGATGCAGCAGCACGACACTTTCGGCGCCAAAAGATGACACCAGCGCGACAGGGCCGATCTGCACATCGTCCAGCGCATGGCGCAGAACGGTGGCAGCATCGGACTTGCGGTGCAGGGTATTGCGGCGTTCGGCCAGTTCCTTAAGCGGCATCTGCTTTGTCCTCACTTGGATAAAGGATGGTCTTGAACGGGGCGAGCCCCAGACGGCGATAGGTTTGCAGAAACGTCTCTTCCTTGCTGGACCGCAGGTCGAGATAGCCCGTCACCAGCCGTTCGATCGCAGGCACAATCTCTTCGGCGCTGAAACCGGGGCCAGCACGTTCGCCGATGGTCGTCGTTTCGGTGCCGTCACCGCCCAGCGTGATCTGGTAGTTTTCGACGCCTGCGCGATCCAGCCCCAAAATCCCGATATGGCCGACATGGTGATGCCCGCAGGCATTGATGCAGCAAGAAATCTTGATCTTGAGCGGGCCGACATCATGCTCGATCTTCAATTCATCAAATCGCGTGGCGATCTGTTGGGCAATGGGGATCGACCGAGCCGTGGCCAGTGCGCAATAGTCCATGCCGGGGCAGGCGATGATGTCGGACGCAAGCCCGATATTCGCCGTCGCCAGATCAGCCTTGCGCAAAGCGGCATAGACCGCAGGCAGGTCGGATTGATGCACATGCGGCAGGATCACGTTCTGTTCATGGCTGATCCGCAACTCGCCGTGGCCGTAGGTCTCGGCAAGGTCGGCCAGTGCGCGCATCTGGTCTGATGTCGCATCACCGGGCGTGGCACCATGTTTCTTGATGCTGACAGAAACGATAGCATAGCCCGCAGCCTTGTGCGCTGCCAGATTTGTGTCGGTCCACGACCTGAAGGCGGAATTGGCAAGGCGTGCGGCCTCGTACCCGTCGGTGGCTTTGGTCACAAAGGCCGGTGGCGCGAAAGATTGTTCGATCTGCGCCAGCAATTCCTGATCGTAACCGTTAAAGCTTGCGCGGATTGCGGTGAACCGTTCCTCGACCAGATCGCGGATCGCTTCGATGCCGTTTTCATGCAGGGTGATCTTGATGCGGGCCTTGTACTTGTTGTCGCGGCGGCCAAGCAGGTTGTAGACGCTGACAATCGCCTCGACATATGGCAGCAGGTCCGCTTTGGACACGAAATCGCGCAGCACCTTGCCCACCATCGGCGTGCGGCCAAGGCCACCGCCGACGATGACCTGATAGCCCACTTCGCCCGCGTCATCGCGGACGACAACCAGCCCGATGTCATGGGCACGGGTCACGGCACGATCTTGGGCGGCGCCGGTCACGGCGATCTTGAACTTGCGTGGCAGGAATTGGAATTCGGGATGGTCGGTGGACCATTGGCGCAAGAGCTCCGCGATGGCGCGCGGGTCTTCGATTTCATCCGCCGCAGCACCGGCGAAATGGTCCGCGGTCACGTTGCGGATCGTGTTGCCGCTGGTCTGGATCGCATGCATGCCGACATCGGCCAAAGCATCCAGCATATCGGGCACGTCGCCCAGTTTGGGCCAGTTGTACTGGATATTCTGGCGCGTGGTGAAATGGCCATAGCCCTTGTCCCAACGGTCCGCGATATAGGCCAGCTGGCGCATCTGAGCCGGGTTCAGCGTGCCATAAGGCACCGCCACCCGCAGCATATAAGCGTGCAGTTGCAGATATAGCCCGTTCATCAGGCGCAAAGGTTTAAATTCATCCTCGGTCAGGGAGCCATCAATACGGCGTTCCACCTGCCCGCGGAATTGCGCGACGCGGGTGCGGACAAAGTTTTCGTCAAAATCGTTGTAGATATACATAGTTCAGACCTCGACCTGTTTGCCGTGGGGATAGTTGGATGGGCCGCGCGTGCGGAACGCCTCGCGGAAATGGACAGGTTCGGGTCCGTCCTCGCCCATGCGGGCGTCTGCCAGAT
>PUNR01000181.1 GCA_003551805.1 Loktanella sp. | reverse complement strand
TTCTGATACCGCGCGTCGTGGTGATAGCCGAAAGCGGTGTTTTCCCACGCGTGGAAATCCATGATCAACCCTTCGCGCTGACGGTCTTCGGGGACATGGGCGATGCCATCGGCGCGCCTGCTTTTCCCGTCGGACCGCGAACCGGTCAGATCGATCTCTTTGCCATTCATTATCACACTGCCGGTGGCCTTTTCATAGCCGCCCAACACCTCTAACAGTTCGGACTGCCCGTTGCCCGCAACACCGGCTAGGCCCAGAATTTCGCCAGCGTGAATGTCAAAACTGACATCCTTGACGCGGTGCACACCTTTGTCATCGGTGACGTTGAGGTTGCGCACCTCCAAAATCTTGCGGCCAATCACAGGCGGTGCCTTGTCCACGCGCAGCAGCACCTTGCGACCCACCATCAGTTCGGCCAGTTCCGGCGGGCTGGTTTCCGCGGTCTTGACGGTCGCGGTCATTTCGCCCCGTCGCATCACGCTGACGGTATCGGTGATTTCCATGATCTCGCGCAGCTTATGGGTGATCAGGATGATCGTTTTGCCTTCGCGGCGCAGGTTTTCAAGGATACGGAACAGGTGGTCCGCCTCGGCGGGGGTCAGCACGCCGGTCGGTTCATCCAGAATCAGGATGTCGGCCTGCCGGTACAGCGCTTTGAGGATTTCGACACGCTGCTGCATGCCAACGCCGACATCCTCGATCACCGCATCGGGGTCGACGTTCAGTTCATATTCGGTTGCCAGTGCCTTCAGTTCGCGCCGCGCGCGGGCAAGGGATGGACGCAACAGCCCGCTGTCTTCGGCCCCCAGCACGACATTTTCCAGCACGGTGAAATTTTCCACCAATTTGAAATGCTGGAACACCATGCCAATCCCTGCGGCAATCGCGGCCTGACTGTCGGTGATATTGACCTTTTCGCCACGGATGAAAATTTCACCCTTATCGGCTTTGTAAAATCCATAAAGGATCGACATCAGCGTCGATTTACCTGCCCCGTTTTCCCCGATGATCCCGTGGATCGTGCCCGGCATCACCCGGATCGAGATATCTTTGTTGGCCTGCACCGGCCCGAAAGCCTTGGAAATACCTTTAAGTTCAATCGCGGGGGCGGTCATGAGGCACCTGTCCTTGTATGCAAAAGGCCGCGCGGATAAATCAGCGCGGCCCCGTGGTTTTGGCCTGTCGGACGTATTAGAACGTCAGCGCAGGGCAGCTTTCGTCCGATGTATAATCATGCACGACCAATGTGCCAGCAGCGATCTCGGCGGCAGCCGCATCGACGGCTTCCTGCATTTCGGCTGTGATCAGATCGGCGTTGAATTCATCCAGCGCGTAACCCACGCCTTCGTTCGCGACACCCATGACGTTGAAACCGGTTTCCAGTGCTTCACCCTGCGAAAACGCGTCGAAAACGGCGTTGTCCACGCGCTTGAGCATCGACGTCAGTACCTGACCAGGGTGCAGGAAGTTCTGGTTCGCATCAACGCCAATCGACAGGATGTTGCTGTCAGCAGCGGTTTGCAACACGCCGACACCGGTGCCGCCAGCAGCGGCAAACACAACGTCAGACCCTTGGCTGATCTGTGCCAGCGTCAGTTCGGACCCGCGCACCGGATCGTTCCATGCGGCGGGCGTTGTGCCGGTCATGTTGGCAATCACGGTTGCCTCGGGGTTCACGGCCATCACGCCTTGGGCGTAGCCGCAGCCGAATTTACGGATCAGCGGAATATCCATGCCACCGATGAACGAAACAGTGCCGGTTTCCGATGCCATCGCCGCCATCATACCGACCAGAAACGACCCTTCGTGTTCGTTGAACACAACAGACCGGACGTTTGGCGCATCAACGACCATGTCGATGATGGTAAAGCTTGTCTCGGGGTAATCAGCAGCGACGCGTTCCAGCGAAGTGGCCCAAGCAAAACCTGCCATCACGATAGGGTTGGCACCGGATTCGGCAAAGCGACGGATCGCCTGTTCACGCTGTGCGTCAGACTGGATTTCCACCTCGGCATAGGTGCCGCCGGTCTCGGCTGCCCAACGCTCTGCACCGTTAAAGGCGCTTTCGTTGAAGGATTTGTCAAACTTGCCGCCCAGATCGAACAGGATCGCCGGATCGGCCGCTGCCGCACCTGCGGTCAGTGCCAGCGCCGCGGACGCGCCAAGAAGGTTTTGCATAAGGGTCATTGTCGTCTCCCAAGTCATTGTGCAAAGCAGATATGACTGATCGCTTTGCCAGTTGTGAACATTGTGCCGGTCTGCGCCGGATCATCGACAGATAAGGCCCTGACACGTCCGGAAGATCAACAGATATTTGTGTGATCGGGGGCAGATGCCGCCGGATCAGGCACTGAATATCAGCCTGACGTATGGTCAATCGCCTTGCGCAGCACCAATGCGGCGACAGGTGCCGCATCTTTGGGCAGATAATATCCCGGACGGCGGCCAACCTGCACATAGCCCGCCTGAGCGTAAAGTGCGCGCGCTGCTTGGTTATCTTCGGCCACTTCTAGAAACACGGCTGTCGCACCCTTTGCCCCTGCCACGCTTTCGCCCTGCGCCAGTACAGCACGCGCCAGCCCTTGGCGTCTGTGTGCTGGATCTGTGGCGATGGTCAGGACTTCAGCCTCGTCCAGCGTGACACGCAGCAAGGCAAAGGCGCGGTCGTCGCCTGCAATGATCGTGCCGGAATGTGTCGTGAGGTCGAGGAACTCTGCCTCTGACCAAGCGCGGGTGGCTGAAAACGCCTGCGCGTGGATTTTGGCCATCGCCTTTGGCGTCATGGCAGGATCACGGGGGCTGCATCGCGCGCAGGTGCTGCATCGGCGGCGCGGATATAAAGCGGGGTAGGGCGGGCGTTTTCCGCGCCGATCCGCTGCGCCGCAAGCCGCGCGATGGCAGAAACCGGTGGCGCTGACGGCACAACAACCGAACTGCCGGTGATCGCGCTGATCCGGTCAGCAACCGGCCCGACAATGCGTGCGCCAGCAGAAAACACGGGCAAATCATCTAACGCGCAAAGCCGTGGGGCATCGTCGCCCGCACCGAATACTTGCACATAAACCATATCCCGCCGCGCATCGAGGCAGGACAAGACGATCCCTTCCAGCCCGAATGCCTGCGCCTCTAGCAGTGACACGCCTATCGCGGGCTTGCCCAGCCCCAGCGCCAAACCGCGTGCAGCGCTGACAGAAATACGGATACCGGTGAAATTGCCGGGGCCGGTGCCGACGCCGATCCCGTCCAGATCGCGCCATGCCAGCCCTTCGGCGGCCAGCATTTCCTCTAGCATCGGCATCAGATGTTCGGCCTGTCCTTTGGCCATATCGTCAATGCGGGTGATGATGTGGTCGCCCAACAGCAAAGCGGCGGCGCAATGCGCCGCCGATGTGTCGAATGCGATCAGTTTTGGTTCAGGCCGCAACGGGCCGCACCTCGACCACTTCGGGGATGTAGTGGCGCAGCAGGTTTTCGATGCCCATTTTCAACGTCAGCGTAGACGACGGGCAACCGGCGCAGGCACCTTGCATATGCAGATAGACGATCCCGCGATCAAACCCATGGAACGTAATGTCGCCACCATCTTGCGCCACGGCAGGGCGCACGCGTGTATCAAGCAATTCCTTGATCTGGTTCACGATGTCCGCATCTTCCCCGCTGTGTTCGGCATGTCCGCTGACAGGTTTGTGGTCATCGGCCATCACCGACTGGCCGGATTGGTAATGTTCCATGATCGCGCCCAGAACACCGGGTTTGATATGATCCCATTCCACATCATCGGCCTTGGTCACCGTTACAAAGTCGATGCCAAAGAACACGCCCGCGACGCCGCCGCTTGCAAAGATCCGCTTTGCAAGAGGCGAATTTTCCGCCGCTTCAACGCTGGGAAAATCGGCGGTGCCAACTTCCAGTACGTTTTGGCCGGGCAGAAACTTTAGCGTTGCCGGGTTCGGGGTCGATTCGGTTTGGATAAACATGGCGCGGACCTTTTTTGTCAGGATTGATATATGCCCATCAAGGCGCCGTCTGTCAAGGTTTTAGAATGGTTCTAAGTCAGGTGATCGATTCAAGCCGTTCTTTGGACAGATCACCCGGCACGATGGTGATCGGCACCGGCAGACTGCCCGCCTGACGGCTAAGCTGGGTGACAAGCGGGCCGGGGCCCTTGCTATCGGTGCCCGCGCCCAGCACTAAAACGCCGATGCTACTGTCTTCGGTGATCTGTGCGATGATCTCGGTCAACGGTTCGCCTTCGCGGATGATCAGTTCGGGGTCTACGTTCTGCTTGTCGCGCATCCATTTGGCGAACACCTCGAAATGGACCTCGATCCGTTCGCGGGCTTCGGCGCGCATGATTTCACCGACACCGATCCAGTGGTTGAATTCGTCAGGCGGGATCACCGACAAGATCGCCACACCGCCGCCTGTATGTGCTGCGCGCATCGCGGCAAAGCGCATCGCGTTCAGACATTCGCGGCTGTCATCCAGTACCACCAGAAACTTGCGCATTATCATTCTCCCGTTCGGGGCTATCATGTAGCAGGAAAATGGCACTGGCAACGGGCGCGTTGGCACCCGGCGCCGGGGAAACACCGGGTGCCTGCAAGACCAAGGCGCCAAAGGGGCGGGATGGCACCCAGCCGGGGCGGAGCAGAGCGAATCTATGCTGCGCCCCCGCAGCGTCGCACTGGCGGGATTCAGTTTTGTGACGGTGCTACGATTGGGTTAGCTGCGCAGCATGCCAACAATATCAAACGTGCGTTGCAGGATCGGTTCGGCAATCGCACGGGCCTTGTCAGCCCCTTGCGCCAGAATGCGGTCAATCTCGGCGGGGTCGGCCATGTAACGGGCCATATCCTGCGAAATCGGCGCAAGCTTTGCCACCGCCAGATCGGCCAGCGCGGGCTTGAACGTGCCCCAACCAGCACCGGGATATTGTGCGATCACAGCCTCTGGCGTGGTGTCGTCAAGGGCTGCGTATATCTCGACCAGATTGCGCGCCTCGGGGCGGGACTTCAGACCTTCAACCGTTTCGGGCAGCGGTTCGGGGTCTGTCTTGGCCTTCTTGAATTTCTTGGCGATGGTGTCGGCATCATCAAGCATGTTGATCCGTTCCATGTCGCTGTCGCCGGATTTCGACATCTTCTTGGTCCCGTCACGCAGGTTCATGACGCGGGTTGCAGGCCCGTCGATCACAGGCGCGGTCAAGGGAAAGAAATCCACGCCGTAATCGTGGTTAAACTTGGCGGCGATGTCGCGGGTCAGTTCAACATGCTGTTTCTGATCTTCGCCCACCGGCACTTGCGTGGCGTGATAAAGCAGGATGTCAGCGGCCATCAGCGACGGGTAGGCATAAAGCCCCAATGACACCTTTTCGGCATTCGACCCTGCCTTGTCCTTGAACTGCGTCATCCGGTTCATCCAGCCGACACGCGCGACACAGTTGAAGATCCAGCCAAGCTCGGCATGGCCCGACACGCGGCTTTGGTTGAAGAGGATGGACTTTGCCGGATCAAGACCTGCGGCCAGATAACCTGCCGCGACTTCACGTGTGCCGTTGGCCAGATCCTTGGGGTCTTGCCAGACCGTGATTGCGTGCAGATCAACCACGCAATAGATGGTTTCCATCGTGCCCTGCATGCCGACAAAACGCTTGATTGCGCCCAGATAATTGCCCAGTTGCAGCCCGCCGGAGGGTTTGATTCCGGAAAAAGCGCGCGGCGTAAAGGTTGTCTGGGTCATGATGAATATCCGGGCTGGTTTTCGGGTAAGGCGTCGCATACCCATGCCAGACAGACCCGTCAACTTCAACTGCCGCAAAGGGCTTTGCTGATGTCCGAGAAACCGATCAATGATCTATCGCCTGTTGTCATCGCGCTTGCGTTGCTGATCATCGGCGCTGAAGCGGTGTTCCAGCTTGCCAATGCCGGCCTTGTCGGCGGGCCTCGCGGTGTCGGCTGGCGGATGGAAGCGATCGGCCGTTTCGGTTTTTCGCCCGCGGTGCTGGAACGTGTGCTGGCGCAAGGGGACTGGTCGTTTGATATGTTGATCCGCTTTGTCACCTATCCGTTCATCAATGTCGAAATCGTGCAGACGGCGTTTTGTGCGGCGCTGACGCTTGCGCTGGGCAAATTCACGACAGAGTATTTCGGCGGGTTGCGGGTGCTGGCGATCTATCTGGTCACGGCGATTGCAGGTGCTTTGGTTTACGGATCGGTGATTGAGGGCAATGCGCCGTTGCTGGGCGGGTTTACACCTGTTTACGGATTGATCGGTGCCTATACCTACGTGTTGTGGCTGCGGTTGGGCGAGGCAGGGGAAAACCAGTTGCGCGCGTTTCAGCTGATCGGGTTTCTCTTGGCACTGCAGCTGGGCTTTGGCCTGATCTTTGGCGCGGGCTACGCATGGATCGCGGAACTGTCAGGCTTTGCGGCTGGGGTTGTTTTGGCGATACCTTTGGCACCGGGTGGCTGGGCAATGTTGTTGCACAGGCTTATGAAGCGGTCCTGACCGCAGCGCAAACTTTTATGCGCGCCGCGCGGGGATATTTATGCTCGGACGATGATAGGGCCTAGCGCTTCATCGCGCGGCGGAATTCGCCAAAGCGGAAGGCTCCGATCAACTGGCCGATGCCGAAGTAGCTGACGATGCCAGCCGCGATCAGGACAAGCAGCGCAAGATAGCGCCATGTCGGGATCGCGAAAAGGGGTGCCATCACATAGGCAAGTGCCGTCAGGATCAGCCCCATAGCGATGGATGCGCCGATAATACGGGGCAGGCGGGTTTTGAAGCGGGTGTCGAAATCGGCGGCCTCGCCCATGTTGCGGCTGCCGCGCCACAACAGCCAGACCATCGCCCATGCGGTAATGCTGGTGCCATAAGCAGCGGCGATAAAGCCGATGAACGGCGACAGCCCCACAGCAAGCAGGGCATTCATGACCAATGCGACAAGCGCGTAATAGAAAGGACGCTTGGTGTCTTCGCGTGCGAAAAACAGCGGTTGCAGGGTCTTTTGCATCACAAAAGCCGGCAGCCCCAGCCCGTAAACCGCGACAGCAAAGGCGGTGGCGGCGCTGTCGCTGGCGTCAAATGCACCGCGTTCAAACAGGACAGACACTAGCGGCAGCGCGATAACCATCAACGCCACAGCCGCAGGGATGGTAAGGGCAAGCGAGACTTCGCAGGCGCGGTTGAACGCATCCTTGCCGCCTGCCAGATCATTCGCGCGCAAGCGGCGCGACAGGTCAGGCAGCAGCACAACACCGATGGCAATGCCGACGACACCCAGCGGCAGTTGATAAAGCCTGTCGGCATAGTTCAGCCATGCGACAGCACCGTCAAAATAACTGGCCACCTGACGGCCCACCAGCAGGTTGATCTGTACCACGCCACCTGCAAGCGCGGCAGGGGCGGCGATGATCGCCAGCCGTTTCAGCGCTGGTGTCATGCGGGGCCGCCCGATGCGCAGGGCAAAGCCTGCACGCTTTGCTGCCCACCAGACCATGATCAACTGCCCGATCCCCGCCAGCGGCACCGAATAGGCAAGCCACTGCCCCATCCGTTCGGGATCATCCATGGCCGGGACCGCCCCGGTTGCTGCCGCGATCAGAATGGCGGCCACGAAACCTGCGTTCAGGATCACCGGTGCCGCAGCCGCAGCAGTAAAGCGCCCCGTGGCATTCAGCACCCCCGACAGCAAAGCAGTCAGCGAGATGAACAGGATATAGGGAAAGGCGATCCGCCCGTAATAAACTGCCAGATCAAAGCGTTCGTCGCCGATGAACCCGCTGGCCATGGCGGCGACAAGCGCAGGCATGGCGATAATGCCGATCACGGTGAACCCCGACAGGATCACCCACATCGCCAGATAGGCATCCTGAGCGAATTGATGCGCGCCGTCGTCAGCCTCTAGCTTTTTGGCGAACATGGGCACGAACGCCATGTTGAACGCGCCTTCGGCAAAGAACCGACGGAACAGGTTGGGCAGCGAGAACGCGACCAGAAACGCCTCGGCCACGGGGCCGGTGCCCAGATAGGCCGCGATGAATATATCGCGCACGAATCCCGCCACGCGGCTCAGCAGGGTCCACAGACCGACCGTGAAAAAGCCGGACATCAAGCGCACTTGTTTCATTCAGCGCATCCAGCTTTGGTCAAGATATCGCCTGCTTTGCACCCTGCACGATCGCCTCGCGCAGTTTGCGTTCGAGGCTTTGTCGCTTGGCTTCGGAATAATATTTCAACCCGACCATATCCTTGACGTAGAAGGTATCGACCACCTGTTCGCCATAGGTCGCAATCACGGCAGAGGCAATATAGACATGCGCATTCGCCAGCGTGCGTGTCAGATCATACAGCAGGCCGGGGCGGTCGCGGGTATCGACCTCGATGATCGTGTAAATCTCCGACCCTTCGTTGTCGAAGGTGATCTTGGTATCGACCTTGAAGGCGCGTTCGCGTTTCTTGATCTTGTCTTTGTCCTTCAATGCCTCGCGGGCAACGACCTCGCCGCGCAGGGTGCGCACGATCATCTGGCGCAGGCGTTGCAGGCGGCTTTCCTCATACGGATTGCCGTCATCGTCCTGCACCCAGAACACCGCAGTCGCATAGCCATCCTTGGACGTATAGCTGCGTGCATCGACGATATTGGCCCCGACCAGCGCCAAGGCGCCCGTCATCCGGCTGAACAGGCCCGGATGATCGACCATTGCAAAACAGGCGCGGGTGGCGTCGCGGTCGGCGTCCCGCATCAGGTCGATGCAGATTTCTGTATCATCGATATCGCGCAAGAGCTTGGCAAAGATGACGTGGGCGGCATTGGGCAGGCCCTGCCAATAGGGGCCGTAATGGCGGCCCATTTCGGTCTTTATTGCCTTGGCATCCCATTTTTCCAGCGTATTGCGCAGGGCGCGTTTCGCCTCTGCCTCGCGGCTTTCGCGGTTGAGGTCTTCCAGACCGGTTTCAAGCGCGGCCTTGGTCGCCTTGTAAAGGTTGCGGATCAGCACCGCTTTCCAGTTGTTCCAAGTGCCGGGGCCGACGCCGCGGATATCGCAGACAGTCAGCACAGTAAGTAGATCGAGCCGTTCGACCGACTTCACCGCATTGGCAAAGCCGCGCACTGTGCGCGGTTCAGCGATGTCGCGTTTCTGGGCGACATCCGACATCAGCAGGTGATACCGGATCAGCCATTCGACAGTTTCACATTCTTTCTTGCTTAGACCCAGACGCGGGCAAACCTTGCGCGCGATCTGAGCGCCAAGGATCGCGTGATCCTCGGGCCGGCCTTTGCCGATATCATGCAGCAGCAAGGCGACATACAGCACCTTGCGATTGATCCCGCGTTTCAGGATGCCGCTGGCGACGGGCAATTCCTCGATCAGTTCGCCGCGTTCGATCTGGGCAAGGTTGCTGATGCACTGGATCGTGTGTTCGTCGACGGTGTAGTGGTGATACATGTTGAATTGCATCATCGCCACGATCGGGGCGAATTCGGGCATGAAGGCGCCCAGCATCCCCAATTCGTTCATCCGGCGCAGCCCGCGTTCGGGGTTGCCGTGTTTCAGCATCATATCAAGAAAGATCCGGCTCGCCTCGCGACTGTTGCGCAATTCGTCATCGACGACGTCAAGATGCGACGCAATCAGGCGCATTGCGTCGGGATGCAGCAAGGTGCCGGTGCGCAGTGCCTCTTCAAAGATGCGGATCATGTTCAGCTTGTCGGCAAAGAATCCGGCCTCGTCAGCGACGGTCAGGCGGTTTTGCTTGATTGTATAGGGCGGCTTGGCCCGTTTGCGCCGGGCCATCAGCCGGACCAGCATGGGTTCGGGCTTGGTGTGGGTGGCTTCCAGCGCGGTCAGGAAAATGCGGGTCAGCTCGCCCACGCGCGTTGCTTCGCGGAAATAGGCTTGCATGAAATGTTCGACCGCGCGCCTGCCGCCGTGGTCGGTATAGCCCATGGCTGATGCCACTTCGACCTGCATGTCAAAGGTCAGCTGGTCCACCGCACGCCCCGCAATCAGATGGAGGTGACAACGGACAGACCACAAAAAATCTTCGGCCTTGATGAATTTTTCAAACTCGTCCTGCGTGAACACGCCAAGCCCGACCAGTTCGGCTGCACTTTTCACGCCGTTGACGTATTTGCTCATCCAGAAAAGCGATTGCAGGTCGCGCAGCCCGCCTTTGCCTTCTTTTACATTGGGTTCGACCATGTAGCGCTGGCCGCCTTGTTTGCGGTGGCGTTCGGTGCGTTCGGCCAGTTTGGCTTCGATGTAGTCACCAGCCGTGTTGCGGAACAAGTCCTGCCACAGAACCTGCCCAAGCGAATTGGCAAGTGGTTCATCGCCGGCCAGATAACGGTATTCGACCAGCGACGTGCGGATCGTGTAATCCTCGCGCGCCAGACGCACGCAGTCTTTCACAGTCCGGCTGGCATGGCCGATCTTCAGTTTCAGATCCCACAGCATGTAAAGCATGGATTCAATCACGCTTTCGGCCCAAGGGGTGATCTTGTAGGGCGTCAGAAACAGCAGATCGACATCGGAATGTGGTGCCATTTCGCCCCTGCCATAACCGCCGACAGCGATCAGCGACAGTTTTTCAGCCTCGGTCGGGTTCGGGGCAGGGTGCAGTAGCTTGGTGGCGACATCCAGAATGATCGTCACGATCTGGTCGGTCAGCCATGAATAGGCACGCGTTGTCGGGCGCGACGCAAACGGCTGCATCACAAAAGCGGTGCTGATTTCGGCAAGGCCAGCCTGCCGCGCCTCGGCCAGAATGCGCACGGCAATGCCGCGCACGTCCTTTTCCGAGGTCACGCCGACGGTTTCATCGTGGATGCGAGCCATGACAGCGGCGGTGTCAAAAATAACGGACGCCGGACAGATCAATCCGTCCGGCGCTTCGACATGGCGGCTGCGGACGGGCTCAGAGCCCGGCTGCACCGAAACTTCTTGGCGCTTGTTCAAGGATCACGACCCGATTTTGTTGAATGGTGGCAACGGCAAGGCCGCGTTCGTTCTGACCGTTCGGCAGCAGGCGGAAGACGCCTGATGTGCCGCGGAACCCTTGGCTGGTGGTCAAGGCAGACCGCGACAACGCACCGTCACCCCGCGCCATAAGTGCGCCGATGGCCGCAATACCGTCATAGGCAAGCCCCGCCAAAGGATGCGGTTTGCCCCCGTAAGCGGCTTCATAGCGGTTGCGGAACAATGTGTCCGGACCTTGGTCAGGCAGGGCATAAAGCCCACCCTGCACACCGGACAATTCCAGAAGCTGCGGCACGGTATCCCAACGTGTCAGCCCGATCAGACGGGTTTGTTCGATGTCCAGCCCTGCTTCGGGCAGGCCGGTTGCGATGATCGGCAGGTCGGCATTGGCACCGGCAGTCGTGAAAATCGCCTGCGCGCCTGTGGATTCAGCCGTGCTCACCAGCCGCTGCGTGGAAGAGAAAATACCCGCTTGCGACAGCGGATAGGATTCTGTCGCAACAAGCTGCGATCCGTTGCCGCGGATTGCGCGGGCGATGGCATCGCGGCCCATCTCTCCGCCGATATCCTGACCATGCGCGATCATGAAGCGGTTGACGCCCTGCCTGCTGGCATATTGGACAAGCCGGCGGGCCGTGTTGTCAAAACTTTGGCCAAGGATGAAAACATTTCCGCCCGCGATGCTGGCATTGTTGGAAAATGCCAGAACATTGACGTCCCGGTCGGCAACGGCAACACCGGCGGCGTTCGCGGCTTCGGCAAACAGCGGACCAAGAATGATCTGCGCGCCCTCATCCACAGCCCTGCGTGCGACACTGGCCGCCTGCGCAGGGTCACCGCCCGTGTTATAGACACGCAGCGTGATATCGGCGCCGTTCAGGTCTGCAATCGCCATCCGGGCCGCGTTTTCAAAGTTCTGCGCCAGAAACGCATCACTGCCTTGGCCTGACCCGCCAGGAACAAGCAGCGCCACCTGCACCGCGCGCGATGTGTCTGCGGTTGGCGCAACGTCTGTCATTTCTTGCAAACCGGTGTCACAAGCAGCGAGCCAGGCCAGCGACATAAAGGCGATGAAGCGCGCAAGCGGCTTGCGGCTGTGATGGAAACGGGCGAACATAGGCTGTATTCCTTCTGATTACTGCATACGACACGGTGCGGCATGATCCGTCGGGCCGTGTGCGATTTGTCGCACATCATAAAGAAGGGGGGGCGCGGGTCCAGTCATGAATCATATCACCAAGCCACTCTCTGCCGGTCTGTATTTTGTCGCGACCCCGATCGGGTCGGCGCGCGACATCACATTGCGCGCGCTTGATATACTCGCCTCGGCCGATCTGATCGCGGCAGAGGATACACGCACCGCACGCAAACTGATGGAAATCCACGGTGTGCCGCTGAACGGACGCAAGGTTGTGGCTTTCCACGATCACAGCGGCGAAGGCGCTGTCGACCGGCTGGTTGCCGATATCGTGTCGGGCAAATCGGTGGCCTATGTGTCCGAAGCGGGCACGCCTCTGGTGGCCGACCCCGGATACGAGCTGGGACGTGCAGCGATTGCGGCAGGTGTTGCCGTCACCACAGCGCCCGGGGCATCTGCTGTGCTGGCTGCGCTCACCGTGTCGGGCCTGCCCACGGACAGGTTCGCTTTCGTCGGCTTCCTGCCTGCTGCCCGCCAGCAACGCGAAACCGAAATCGCAGCCCTGCGCGATGTGCCTTTCACGCTGGTTTTTTATGAAAGTCCCAAACGCGTAGAGGAAATGTTAATAAGTCTGCGCGATACCTTGGGGGGCGACAGACAGGTCGTGGTCTGTCGGGAACTGACCAAACGGTTCGAAGAAACCACGCGCGGCACCCTGACGGATGTGGCGCAGGTCTATGCAGGACGGTTGGTCAAGGGTGAATTGGTCGTGCTGGTCGGTCGCGCAGGAGCAACCGATGTGGCCGATCTGGATGTGACAGAGGCATTGAAAGAAGCGATGAAAACCATGCGTGTAAAAGATGCCGCTACAGTCGTGGCTGGTGCCTTGGGCCTGCCGCGCCGGCAGGTCTATCAGATTGCCCTCGGCCTTGGTGATCCGTCGTGACCGGGCGTGTCAGCTATCACGCAGGCCTTGCCGCCGAAGATATTGTCGCGCGCGATTATGCGGCGCGCGCGCACCAAATTGCGGCCCGGCGCTGGCGTGGCAAATCAGGCGAAATCGATCTGATCATGCGCGACGGTGAAACGCTGGTCTTTGTCGAGGTTAAGAAAAGCGCGACCTTTGCGCGTGCGGCGTTGCGTCTGGGAAGGCGGCAGATGGACCGGCTTTGCGCCAGCGCAGGCGAGTTTCTCGCAGGCGAACCACGCGGGCAGTTGACAGATGTGCGCTTTGATCTGGCCCTTGTGGACGGGCGCGGTGCCGTCAACGTGATTGAAAACGCATTCATGGAAGCCTGATCGCGCCATTGCACTGCCACGCAGCCTGCGGCATGAAGCGGATATCATCCGCTGAAAGGGTTTTTGATATGGCATTGAAAGTTGCGTTCCAAATGGACCCGATCGGGCCGATCAACATTGATGCCGACAGCACCTTCCGCATAGCGGAAGAAGCACAGGCGCGCGGGCATGACCTGTATTATTACACGCCTGACAAACTGGCCTATGATCAGGGACGGGTGACAGCACGCGGCTGGCCGTTGCGCGTCCAGCGGGTCAAGGGCGACCATTTCCAGCTTGGTGAAGCGACAGATATAGACCTGCGCGACATGGATGTCGTCTGGCTGCGTCAGGACCCGCCTTTTGACATGGGGTATATCACGACGACCCATATTCTGGACATGATCCATCCGGATACGCTGGTTGTGAACGATCCGTTCTGGGTGCGCAATTATCCCGAAAAATTGCTCGTTCTGAACTTCCCGGACCTGACACCACCCACGATGATCGCACGCGATCTGGATACTTTGCGGACATTCCGCGCGACGCACGGCGATGTGATTCTCAAACCTCTTTACGGCAACGGCGGGGCTGGCGTGTTCAAACTGACCCACACCGACGGCAACCTTGCGTCGCTGCATGAACTTTTTGCCGGCATTAACCGCGAACCGCTGATCATGCAGAAATTCCTGCCGGCCGTCGCCAAAGGCGACAAGCGCGTTATTCTGGTCGATGGTGAACCTGTCGGTGCGATCAACCGCGTCCCGGCCCAAGGCGAAACCAGATCTAACATGCATGTCGGCGGTCGCCCGGAAAAAGTTGCGCTGACCGACCGGGACCGCGAAATCTGTGCACGGATCGGCCCGCTTTTGCGTGAAAAAGGCCAAATTTTCGTAGGTATCGATGTGATCGGCGACTGGCTGACCGAAATCAACGTCACCTCGCCCACCGGCATTCAGGAACTGGAACGGTTCGACGGGGTCAATATCGCTGAAAAAATCTGGCAAGCGATTGAAAACCGGCGCAACACCACCCCATCGTCAGAGTAAAAATATCCCCGCCGGAGGCTTTCCGTTCTGCAAGAACGGGAAGCTACACCTCTTTCGCCATTGCCAGACGATAACCAACAGCTTCGGCGACATGATTGCGGCTGACCAGATCAGCGCCTTCAAGATCGGCAATCGTGCGCGCTACACGCAGAATACGGTGGTATCCGCGCGCCGACAGGCCGAATTTTTCTGCCACCCGCAATAAAAGTGCCCGTCCCTCTGCATCCGGGGTGGCGATCATTTCCAGCAAACTGCCTTCGGCATCCGCGTTGACGCGTGCAACCGGATGCCCGGCAAAACGCGCCGTCTGTCGCGTCCGCGCAGCGGCGATGCGGGTGGCAATAACGGCAGAACTGTCGCCGGAAACCGGTAAATCAAGATCCTGAAATGCCACCGGTGGTACCTCGACCCGTAGATCGAAACGGTCCATCAAAGGGCCGGAAATCCGGCCCATGTAATCCTCGCCACAAACCGGCGCGCGGGTGCAGGCGCGCGCCGCATCAGCCAGATAGCCGCATTTGCACGGGTTCGCTGCGGCCACCAGCATGAACCGGCACGGATAGCGCACATGGGCATTGGCACGCGCGACAACGACTTCACCCGTTTCGATGGGTTGGCGCAAGGTTTCCAGCACGGTACGCGGAAATTCAGGGAATTCATCCATGAACAGCACACCGTTATGTGCCAGTGAAATCTCGCCCGGTTTCGCGCCGCGACCGCCGCCGACGATGGCGGCCATCGACGCTGTATGGTGCGGTTCACGAAACGGACGTTCGCGGTTGATGCCGCCGTCATCCAGCAATCCCGCCAGTGAATGGATCATGGATGTTTCCAGCGCCTCTGCCGGCGACAGGGGCGGCAGGATGCCCGCGATCCGCGCCGCCAACATGGATTTGCCCGACCCCGGCGATCCGACCAACAGCAGGTGATGCCGTCCCGCGGCGGCGATTTCCAGCGCGCGTTTGGCGCGTTCCTGACCTTTGACTTCGGCAAAGTCGCGGCTATGGCTGATCGTCTGTGCCTCGCCGGGCACTGATGGCGCGATGACGTTCTGTCCTGTGAAATGCCGCACCATTGCGGCAAGGCTGCGTGGCGCGATCACATTTGCCGCCCCGACCCACGCAGCCTCTGCCCCGCAGGCGGCTGGGCAAAGCAGCATCCGCCCTTCGCTGGCCGCCGTCATCGCCGCGGGCAAGGCACCCACCACAGGCACCAAAGTGCCGTCGAGCGATAACTCACCCAAGGCCACGACCTGTGCCGCCTCGTCCCGCGGGATGATGTCAAGCGCGGCAAGCAAAGCCAGCGCGATGGGCAGATCGAAATGCGACCCTTCCTTGGGCAGATCGGCGGGCGACAGGTTCACCGTGATCCGTTTCGACGGCAGCGCGATGGCCATCGCGGTCAGCGCCGCGCGGACGCGTTCGCGTGCCTCGGACACGGCTTTGTCTGGCAGGCCCACGATTGAAAACGCAGGCACACCCGGTGTGACAGCACATTGCACCTCGACCAAGCGCGCCTCGATGCCTTCAAAGGCCACTGTATAGGCGATGGCCACCATCGGCTGCTCCCGTTTGTTGGTTAACGGGTAGTGGCTGGAAGTTTAAGAATGGTTAACGGGCCAGTCTTTGCGTGGCAGATCCAGCGGATAGGGCCAAGGGTCGTGGATTTCCGTCAGCGCATCCTTGCGCCACTCCAGAAACGCCGGATCGCGCAGGTGGGCGTCGACATAGGCCTGCGCCGCTGGACTGACCTGCAGGCCGTAGGTGGTGATCCGCAAGGCCACGGGTGCATAGAACACATCCGCCAGCGAATAATCCCCGAACAGCCACGGGCTATCGGTGCCATGGCGTGCGCGGGCGAGGGACCACAGTGCCTCGACCCGTTCCAGATCGGCCAGCACCGCGCCGGATGGTGTGAACCTGTCCCAGATATGGGCAATCATATTCGGGCATTCGCCACGCAAGGCACTGAAACCGCTGTGCATTTCTGCGCAGATTGACCGTGCCAGCGCACGCGCGGCAGGATCGCGCGGATAAAACGCAACATCAGGGTGCCGTTCTACCAGCGTTTCTGCTATGGCAAGGCTGTCAGTCAGAACGAACCCTTCGGGTGTTGTCATGGCAGGCACGGTGCGCGCAGGCGGGATATGCGCCAGATCAGCGGCCATGGTGCCAGCATAAAGGCCGACAAAATGTGTCTGATAGGGCAGGCCGAATTTTTCCAGCATCAGCCAGCCGCGTAAGGACCAACTGCTGAATGTGCGGTCACCGATGTAAAGCGTATATCTCATGCCAAAATGTTATGTGCGGGTCAGGCGCAGGCCAAGTGATTAATCCTGATACAAACTATCACGGCAAATGATTAACTGCGCCTAAGGACCAACCTGTCGGATAGCGCGTCACTTGCGTCACTGACAGATTGTCGATCTGGTGCCCTAGCGCTTGATAGGCGGTGCCGCCTGATGCGCGTTGGATCTGCGTCATGATCACGCCCATATGTGCGACCAGCACGATATCACGACCGCTAAAACGCGCGGTCAGGTCATCGACTACGCGGGCCACGCGGGCGCTGACGTCATTCCAGCTTTCGCCGTCTGGCGCGCGCAGATCGCCGGGTTCTTCCCAGAACTGGCGGCTGAGTACCGGATCACGTTCAGCGACGGCGCGCCAGTCCATCCCGTCCCAGATGCCGAAATTCATTTCACGCAAATCGCGCTGGTCGGGCAGGCGCTGGCGGTCGCGGCCAATGGCATCGGCGGTGGCATAGGCGCGGCACAGGTCAGAGGCGACGATAACAGCATCTTGCGGCAGAAAATCAGCCACCCGCGCAATTTGTGCCGTATCGGACAAATCCGCAGGGACATCACGCCAGCCGACGAACGATTTTTCATGTGTCGGCCCGTGCCGCACCCACCAAAGCCGCGTCATTTCAGAACCATGGGCAAGCCCGCCATGACGGCAACAACGCAATCTGCCTGCGCAGCAATCGCTTGGTTCAGCGCGCCTTGGGCGTTGCGAAACCGTCGCGCCAGCGCGTTGTCGGGGACAATGCCTTGGCCAACCTCGTTTGATACGACCACAACGGGCGCGGCGCAGGTTGCCAGCGCGCGGATCAGTGCAGCACTGGCGGCGGGGATATCTTCATCTGCCAGCATCACATTCGTCAGCCACAGGGTTGCGCAATC
>PUNR01000002.1 GCA_003551805.1 Loktanella sp. | reverse complement strand
CGGGCCGGAGCCGGTGACACCTGACAGATCCAGGCCCTTATCCGCCGCGATCCGGCGGGCAAGCGGGGATGCAAAAACCCGTTCGCCATCTTTCACAGGGGCGGCGGGGGCAGGGGTGCTGTCGGCTTTGGCGGCGGGCGCTTCGGCTTTCGGTTCGGGCTTTTTGTCTTCTTTGGGGGCGGGTGCGTCCGAGATATCATCCGCACTTTCGCCGTCTTCCAGCAACACGGCGATCACGTCGTTGACTTTGACGCCTTCGGTGCCTTCGGGGATCATGATCTTGCCCATGACCCCTTCGTCCACGGCCTCGAATTCCATCGTGGCCTTGTCGGTTTCGATCTCGGCCAGAATGTCGCCAGACGACACTTTGTCGCCTTCCTTGACGTGCCATTTGGCAAGCGTGCCTTCTTCCATCGTGGGGGACAGGGCGGGCATCAGAATTTCTGTAGGCATCTCTGTCTCTCCTTAGCGGTAGGTCACGGATTTGCAGGCTGCGACCACTTCATCGGTCGTGACCAGCGCGTGCTTTTCAAGGTTGGCGGCGTAGGGCATCGGCACGTCCTTGCCGGTGCAATTGATCACCGGCGCATCAAGGTAATCGAACGCTTCTTGCATGATGACAGAGCTGATGTAGCTGCCGACGCTGCCTTGCGGCCAGCCTTCTTCGACGGTGACGCAGCGGTTGGTCTTGCGCACGGATTTCAGGATGGTTTCGGTGTCCATCGGACGGATGGAGCGTAGGTTGATCACCTCGGCGCTGATGCCTTCTTCGGCAAGCTTTTCAGCGGCTTGCAGGGCGTAGGTCATGCCGATGCTGAAGCTGACGATGGTGACGTCCGTGCCTTCGCGTTCGATTTTCGCCTTGCCGAAGGGGATGGTGAAATCATCCATGACGGGGACGTCGAACGACTTGCCATACATGATCTCGTTTTCGAGGAAGATCACCGGGTTCGGGTCGCGGATCGCGGATTTCAGCAAGCCCTTGGCATCAGCGGCGGAATAGGGTGCCACGACTTTCAGACCGGGGATCTGCATATACCATGCGGTGTAGTCTTGAGAGTGCTGCGCCCCAACGCGGGCGGCGGCACCGTTGGGGCCACGGAACACCATGGGCGCACCCATCTGGCCGCCGGACATGTATAGCGTTTTGGCGGCAGAGTTGATGATATGGTCGATCGCCTGCATCGCGAAGTTGAAGGTCATGAATTCGACGATCGGTTTCAGACCGCCAAATGCCGCACCGGTGGCGATACCGGCAAAACCATGTTCGGTGATCGGTGTGTCGATCACGCGCTTGGCGCCGAATTCGTCCAGCAAACCTTGCGAAATTTTGTAAGCGCCCTGATATTCGCCGACTTCTTCGCCCATCAGGAACACATCGTCGTCGCGGCGCATTTCTTCGGCCATGGCATCGCGGAGCGCTTCGCGCACTGTCGTCGCCTTGACCTCGACGTCGTCACCCCAATCGGGGCTGACATCGGATACCGGGGCGGCGGGTTTGGCCACGGCGGGGACTTTGGCGGGGGGTGCTTCGGCTTTCGCTTCTTGCTTGGCGGGGGCGTCGCTGGTGTCGGGGACGTCTTCGCCGTCTTCGACCAGCACGGCGATGGCGGTGTTGACTTTCACGCCTTCGGTGCCAGCCTCGATCAGGATTTTGCCGATGATGCCTTCATCGACGGCTTCAAATTCCATCGTGGCTTTGTCGGTTTCGATTTCGGCGAGGATGTCACCAGATGCGACTTTGTCGCCTTCCTTGACCATCCATTTGGCCAAAGTGCCTTCTTCCATGGTGGGGGACAGGGCGGGCATCAGAATTTCAATTGCCATGTCTCAAGCCTCCTGCGGGATTTCTGTGGCGTAGATATCGGTCCAAAGTTCGTCCAGATGCGGTTCCGGGCTTTCCTTGGAGAATTCGGCGGCTTCGTTGACGATGGCCTTGATTTCCTTGTCGATGGCCTTGAGGTCATCGTCGGTCGCATGTTTGCCGGTCAGCAGCATATCGCGGATCTGTTCGATCGGGTCACGTTCGTCGCGCATTTTCTGGACTTCGTCGCGGGTCCGGTATTTGGCGGGGTCGGACATCGAATGGCCGCGGTAGCGGTAGGTTTTGACTTCAAGGATATACGGCCCTTTGCCTGCACGGCAGTGGGCGACGGCCCGTTCGCCTGCTTCCTTGACGGCCAGCACGTTCATGCCGTCGACTTCTTCGCCGGCGATCCCGTAGGCGGCACCGCGTTCCCACAGGCTGGGTGATTTGGTCGAACGGACAACGGATGTCCCCATGGCATAGCCGTTGTTTTCAATCACGAAGATGACGGGCAAGTCCCACAGCTGGGCCATGTTGTATGTTTCGTAAACCTGACCCTGGTTTGCGGCACCGTCGCCGAAATAGGCGAATGTCACGCGGTCATTGCCCTTGTATTTGTCGGAAAACGCAAGGCCTGCACCCAGTGGCACCTGCGCGCCAACGATGCCGTGGCCGCCGTAAAAATGTTTCTCTTTCGAGAACATATGCATAGAGCCGCCTTTGCCTTTGGAAAAGCCGCCTTCACGCCCTGTCAATTCGGCCATGATCCCCTTGGGGTCCATGCCGCAAGCCAGCATATGGCCGTGGTCGCGGTAGGATGTGACGCGCTTGTCGCCTTCACCTGCTGCTGCTTCAAGGCCGACAACGACCGCTTCCTGTCCGATGTAAAGGTGGCAGAACCCCCCGATCAGGCCCATGCCATAAAGCTGGCCTGCCTTTTCTTCAAAGCGCCGGATCAGCAGCATTTCACGGTAATGTCCCAGCAATTCTTCGGCTGAGACGTTGGATTTCGCGGCGGCCTTCTTGGGCGGCATGGGCATTCCTCCAGCGCTTTGGTGTATAGTTTAGTATTAAACTATCTTTTAAGGCATTTGGATTTGGATTGCCACTGCGAATATGACGCGACGGAACAAGGGCAAAACTGCGCTGATCGCAAGTGTTGCAGGACCGGCTATGCCGGTGCGCGCCGCGCGGGGATATTTAAGCTCGGACGATGGGGGGTCAGCGAATGACGATTTCATCCGCGCGGATCAGGCCCAGTACATCGCGGGCCTGTTCATCAAGCAGGTCAAGGTCAAGATAGGTGTCGGACAGACGTGTGGTCAGGTTTTCCATCCGTGCAACCTCGGCCTGCAAAGAGGCGAGTTCGTCGCGCAGATGGATAGCTTCGGCGCGCACCTCGACCCGTTTGAAAAGACCGTTCTGGCCTTGCACGGCGGAGAAGGTGAAATAAAGCCCCAGCATAATCATGCCAAGGAAATATAGCGTGGCCCCGATAGCCGGACGGTTGCGTTTTAACATCTGCTGCCCTTTGTTTCGCCTCTGGCGGGCGACTGGAGGCAGGGTGCCACAGTCGCGCGCCAAAGGGAATCCCAAAAATCAGTCGCGACCGCGGTAGATTTCGACCAGTTTGGCCAGCATCGCAAGCGCATCGCCGCGTTCACGCTGGAACGAATTGCGCCCGATGATCGACCCGTTGCCGCCGCCGTCGCGGATGGCGCGGGCATCGTCATAGACCGCATCGGCACCTTTGGCGGCACCACCCGAAAACACCGTCAGGCGCCTGCCTGCAAAAGCGGCCTGCACGCAGTGGCGCACGCGGGCAGCTTGGGTTGCGATGTCGATGTTTTTGTCGAGGTAAACTTTCTTGGCCTCGGGCAGGGACAGATCATCGGTAGAGAGTTTGATCTTGATGATATGCGCGCCAAGCAGGGCCGCGATCTGGGCGGCGTAGGCGGCGATGTCGATGGCGGTTTCGCCGGTTTTGTCCAGCGCTTCGCCGCGCGGGTACGACCAGATGACGGTGGCGATGCCTTTTGACGCGGCCTCGTGGCGCATTTCGGCGATGTCGCTGAACATGTTAAGCGCGGCAGAAGACCCCGGATAGATCGTGAAACCGATGGCCGAACAGCCAAGGCGCAGCGCGTCATCCACCGATGCGGTGATGGCTTGGGTCTTGGGGGCGGCGTCGGGGATCAGCGAATTGGCAGAGTTCACTTTCAGGATCGTCGGGAGCTGGCCCGCGAAAGTGTCCGCACCAGCCTCGATCATGCCCAAGGGGGCGGCATAGGCGTTCAGCCCTGCGTCGATCGCCAACTGGTAATGGTAATGGGGGTCATAGCCCGCGGGGTTGGGGGCAAAGCTGCGGGCGGGGCCATGTTCAAAGCCCTGATCGACGGGCAGGATAATCATCTTGCCGGTGCCGCCCAGTTTGCCCGCCATCAGG
>PUNR01000202.1 GCA_003551805.1 Loktanella sp. | reverse complement strand
GTGATCGACGGGATTACCGCGCAGGTGCCGGGTGCCGATTGGGCAGCACTAGACCTGCGCGAGGCCGCCTATGACCGATATGCGGTCACTGTCATGCAAGGCGGGACTGCGCGCGATGTCGCGGTCTATCAGGTCAGCCCGCATCTGCGCGCTAAGGACAGGGCCAAAGCACCGATCCTGCGCAGCTATCTGGATGTCGTAGTGCAGGGGTTCTTGCAGGTCTATGGCGAAACGGGTGTAGGGGATTTCTTTGCCAGCACATCGGGTTGGCGCAGCATCCACGACGACCGCGCCGATCCGCAATATCCGCGCCACCAGCGCCTGACCTCGTCAGAAACAGCGCTAGTAGATCATTATGTGCAGCAGATTACGCAGAAAAGCCGCTAAGCCGCCGCTATTCAGCGCGCGGCTTGACCTGCAACAGCGGCATGACATCGGCCATTTCCGGACCACGTTCCAAGCCAGTCACTGCTTTGCGCAAGGGCATGAACAGGCCTTTTCCTTTGCGGCCAGTCGCCTCTTTCACCGCATTGGTCCAATTTGACCAAGTATCAGTGGCATAGGGCGGATCACCCAACAGATCGAGCGCCTGGACGATGAAATCACGGTCTTCATCCGCGACCAATGGCGTGGCACCGTCACGGAACATTTCCCACCAGCCTGTGACATCATCCAGCTTGGTGATGTTGTCGCGCACCAGATGCCAGAAAGGTGCAGCCAGCGGTGTTGGCACGCCTGCCGATGTCAGAACATCCGCCACATCCGTCGCAGACAGGGTCGCCAGATAGCGCGCGGTCAAAGGATCAAGGTCGGCTGCGTCAAATTTGGTTGGGGCTGATCCGAATTTCGACAGATCAAACCCTGCCACAACCTCTGCCACATTGGCGCGCAATTCGACCGGATCAGACGACCCCAGCCGCGCCATCAGCGACAGGATCGCCTGCGGGGCAACACCGTTGGCGCGCAGATCGCGCAAGGACAGCGTGCCAAGCCGCTTGGACAAAGCTTCGCCCTGTGGACCGGTCAGAAGGGAATGGTGGGCAAAACGCGGCACGGTGCCGCCCAGCGCCTGGATGATTTGAATTTGCGTCGCGGTATTGGTCACGTGATCTGACCCGCGCACGATATCGGTGATACCCATTTCGACATCATCGACCACAGAAGCCAGCGTATAAAGGATTTGCCCATCATTCTTGAACAGCACCGGGTCACTGACCGAGGCCGCGTCGATCGAGATATCGCCGATGATCCCGTCCGTCCATTCGATCCGTTCCTGATCCAGCTTGAAACGCCAGTGTGACCCGCGTTCAGCGCGCAAAGCATCTTTCTCAGCCTCTGACAGGTTCAGCGCTGCGCGGTCATAGACCGGCGGCTTGCCCATGTTCAGCTGCTTCTTGCGCTTGAGATCCAGTTCGACGGGCGTTTCGAAACATTCGTAAAGCCGGCCCATGTCAATCAGGCGCTGTTTGGCGTCAAGGTAACGGTCCATGCGGCGGGACTGGTATTCCATCCGGTCCCATGTCAGGCCCAGCCATGTCAGATCGGCTTTGATGCCTTCGACATATTCATCCTTGGAGCGTTCTGGATCGGTATCGTCGATGCGCAAGACGAAGGTGCCGCCGTTCTGCCGTGCAATAGCATAGTTGAACAGCGCCGCGCGCAGGTTGCCGATATGGATCCAGCCAGTGGGGGATGGGGCGAATCTGGTCGTGGTCATGCTTGATCTCCTGTTCGGGATGGCTTTGTCACGCCAGACGGGTTTTGTCCATGCGGGGCCAGTGGTTCACGAAAGCGTTGGTTGGCAGCGAGGGCTGCAAAGCTAACTCTGCGTCACTTTAACCCAATAAGGATTAAGCCATGCAAATTACCCGCCGTCAGGCTTTAATGTCAGGGGCTGCACTGCCCTTGGCCGCCGCCACCCCGACTTTGGCACAGGCGCAAACTGCCGCCGCATCCACCCTGCCCACGCACCGCCATTTTACCCTGGGCGATTTTCAGGTGACAACCCTGTTGTCCGGCAGCCGCCGCGTTGAAAACCCGCAAGAGATTTTCGGTATGAACGTCGACGAAGACACCTTTGCCGAGGTCAGCGCCCAGAATTTTATTCCCACCGATGCGGCGCAGTTCTTTTTCACGCCCACCGTTCTGAATACCGGATCACAACTAATCCTGTTCGACACCGGCAACGACGCTGCGGGGATCACCGCCGCGCTGGCCGGCGCCGGTTACACCCCCGACCAGATCACCCATGTCGTCATCACACATATGCACGGCGACCACATCGGAGGTCTGACCGATGAGACCGGCACTGAGACATTCGCAAATGCCGCCTATGTCACAGGACAGGCTGAATTCGACCATTGGGCCAGCGCAGAAAACGAAGGGTTCGAGGCCAAGGTCCGCCCGCTGGCAGACAAGTTCACCTTCTTAGGTGACGGCGATGACGTGCGCAGTGGCGTGACCAGCATAGCGACATTTGGCCATACGCCCGGCCATATGGGGTACATGCTGGAAAGCGGCGGATCGCAACTGTTGCTGATGGCCGATGTGGCTAATCATTATGTCTGGTCAGTGGCCTTTCCCGATTGGGAAGTACGCTTTGACATGGACAAAGAAGCCGCCGCAGCCACCCGCCGCCGCGTCATGAACATGGCCGCTGCCGACCGGATACCCCTGATCGGCTATCACATGCCGTTTCCGGGTCTGGGCTTCATCGACACCCGCGCGGACGACACGTTCCATTTCGTGCCGCATTCCTATCAGCTGATCTGATCAGCTTGGGTCGCGCCATCGGTTGACGATCGGGTAACGCCGGTCCAGCCAGAAGGCGCGATCCGACAACCGCACGCCGGGGGCCGCCTGAAACCGTTTGTATTCGCTGATATAGACCAGATGTTCGATCTTCTTGACCGTTTCGCGGTCGTAGCCTGCCGCGACACAATCAGCGACGGACGCATCGCTATCCACCAGCATCGCAAGGATACCATCCAGCACGTCATAGGGCGGCAGGCTGTCCTCGTCCTTTTGATCGGGGCGCAGTTCGGCTGATGGCGGCTTGTCGATGATTGCGACAGGGATCACCTCGCCGGCAGGCCCCTGCATCCAGTCGTGGTGGTTGGCATTGCGCCAGCGGCAGGTGTCAAAAACGCGGGTTTTATACATGTCTTTGATCGGATTATATCCGCCCGCCATATCGCCGTAGATCGTGGCGTATCCCACCGCGACCTCGGATTTATTTCCGGTGGTCAGCAGCATTTCGCCGAATTTGTTCGATTGCGCCATTAGCAGAAGGCCACGGATGCGAGACTGGATATTCTCTTCAGTCAGATCGGCGGGCATGTCACCGAACAATGGGGCAAGCGCCTCGGTCACGGCGGCCCGCGGGCCCGCGATGCTGACGGTGTCATAACGACAGCCCAGTCCCTGCGCCGCCGCTGCCGCATCATCAAGCGAGGCTTGCGATGTATATTCCGACGGCAGCATCACACAGCGCACGTTGTCCGCCCCCAGCGCATCGACAGCAATCGCTGCCACGATCGCAGAATCGATGCCACCCGACAGGCCCAGCACGACCTTTTTGAACCCCGTCTTGCGCATGTAATCACGCAAGGCATCGACCATCGCGCGGTAATCCTGCGCGACACTATCCGGCATCAGCGCCTTGGGGCCGTCCAGCGCCACCCAGCCATCGGCGGTTTGTTGGAAATCCACATGCGCGATTGCGTCATCGAACACCGGCAGTTGCACCGCCAGCTTGCCACCCCGGTTCAGCACGAACGACCCGCCATCAAACATCTGGTCATCCTGACCACCGGTCATGTTCAGATAAACCAGCGGCACATCATTTTCGACGACACGTGCGATCATATTCTGCAGGCGGATCGGAAACTTGTCGCGGAAATAGGGCGACCCGTTGGGGACCACCAACACCTCGGCCCCGCTTTCGACCATGGTTTCGCAAACGTCGGGATACCACGCATCTTCGCATATCGGCGTGCCTATGCGGGGGCTGTCACCCAGCGTGACAGGGCCGGATATATCGGCGCTTTTGAACAAGCGCACCTCGTCGAAGACGTTGAAATTTGGCAGGAAATGCTTGCGGAACCGGGCGGTGACCTTGCCACCAGCCAGATAGACATAACAATTGTAGAGCCTGTCACCCTCGAACATCGGCAGGCCGATGCCTAGCGCAGGACCATCCGCGCAGGCTTGTGCCAGCGCGTCCATCTGCGTCAGCACATCCGCGACAAAGGCCGGTTTGCGCACCAGATCCTGTGTCTGATAG
>PUNR01000004.1 GCA_003551805.1 Loktanella sp. | reverse complement strand
GGTCGAGCTGTCTTTGACTTTCATCCGCCGTTTCAGCGCGCTTTCCGCGATGTCGCCCATTTGACCCGCAAAGCTAAGCGCCATGGACAGCGGCACGATGATAAACCCGACATTGGTGAATATCATAAACACGCCACCCACCAGCGCCGCCCCCAGCCAGCCGGCAACCGTGCCGGACCATGTTTTCTTGGGGCTGATCTTGGGCCAGAATTTCGGGCCGCCTAAGGATTTACCCGCGAAATAGCCGAAAATATCGGTGACGATCACGACCACCATCAGCCAAAGAATCCATGTGAACCCGTAATCATTGCGGAAATGCACCAGACCCCAGCCCGCAATCTGGATACCAAAGGCAAAGATGAAAAAGGTTTTAACCTCGGTGCGCAACTGCGTGGCACCTAGCAGCGGTGCGATAAGGAACAACAGCAAGGCCCAGCTGCTATCATAGGTCAATTGCCCCGACATCACCGATGCAACCAGTGCCGCCAGCAACATGCCCTTTGTCGCCTCGGTCGGGCGGATCATCATCCACAATTCCCAGACCATAACGGCAGATACGAACACCACCAGCATCTGGAACCAGACACCACCCAGAATGACACCGACCGCCCCGATCGCCGTCATCGCCGCACCAGAGGCGATGCGGATCGTCAGATCATCCCATTTTGCTGCCGGGTCCGCCATGGTCAGGCAAGGACTGCGCCAAAGCGGCGTTCGCGCTGGCCGAATTTTGCAAGCACCCGACCGAATTCCGCTTCTGTGAAATCAGGCCAAAGAGTGTCTACAAATTCATATTCCGCATAGGCCGATTGCCACAGCAGGAAATTGGAAATCCTCGCCTCGCCACTGGTGCGGATCACCAGATCGGGGTCGGGCAGGACATGGGTGTCAAGGAACCGTGCCAGCGTTTCGGCATCGACATCCTTGTGGGTCAGACGGCCCATCTCGATCTCGTAGGCAAGGCGCTTGGCGGCGCGGGTCACTTCGTCACGGCCACCGTAATTCAGCGCGATGGTCAGGTGAATAAGGTCATTATCCGCTGTGAGCAGTTCCAGCTCGTCCATCAGCGTGACCAGCTTGTCGTCCAGCCGGATCCGGTCACCGATGAAACGCACGCGCACACCGTTTTCCAGCAACGCACGCGCCTCGCGCACGATATAGCGGCGGAACATCATCATCAGACCAGCGACTTCGGTCTGGGTGCGCTTCCAGTTTTCGGTAGAAAAGGCGAATAGTGTCAGATACTTGACATCATTTCCGGGACAGGCGGACAAAATTTCGCGCACGCGCCGCATTCCGGCATGGTGGCCAAACAGACGCGGGCGCCCGCGCTGTTGCGCCCAGCGTCCATTGCCGTCCATGATGATCGCCACATGGTTCGGCCCGCGTTTTTCGTCACTGTCCTGGCGCATAACGGCCCCTTTGTTGCAGGCGATCAGACCTGCATGATTTCCGCTTGTTTGATTTCAAGCGTTTCATCGACGGATTTGATATGCGCGTCAGTCATTTCCTGCACCGTGGTTTCCCAGAATTTCTGGTCATCCTCGGACAGGCCGTCAGCCTTGGCTTTCTTGATCTGGTCCATCCCGTCACGGCGCAGGTTGCGGATCGAGACACGGGCGCTTTCGGCGTAATTGCCCGCGACCTTGGTCAGTTCGCGGCGGCGTTCTTCGTTCAGTTCAGGGATCGGCAGCATGATAATCGTGCCATTGAGTTGAGGATTGATCCCCAAGCCGCTGTCACGGATCGCTTTTTCGACCTTGCCGACAAGACCCTTATCCCAGACATTGATCGTCACCATCCGTGGTTCGGGCACGTTGACGGTGCCAACCTGATTGATCGGCGTCGGCGATCCATAGGCATCGACCATGATCGGTTCCAGCATCGAACCAGAGGCGCGACCGGTGCGCAAAGACGCAAGTTCAACGCGCAGATTGGCGATAGCACCATCCATACGGCGGGCCAGATCATCGGTATCAAGTTCAAAATCGTCAGACATGTTTGTTCTTCCTTCGCAGTCTCGCCGCGTTAACTTTCTCTAGGGCATAGCTGCCCGGTTGTATAGCAGAGCCTTAGTCGCGCACGGTGGTATAGGTACCCTCGCCCGCCAGAATGCCCTTGAAACCGCCCGGTTCATCAAGCGAGAACACGATGATCGGCAGGTCATTGTCGCGGGCAAGCGCAATTGCGCTGGCATCCATCACGCCCAGATGTTTTTGCAGCACCTCGTCATAGCTGACCACGTCATAGCGCACCGCATCGGCGTGTTTGACCGGGTCTTTGTCATAGACGCCGTCGACTTTGGTGCCTTTGAAAATCGCTTCGCAATTCATTTCATTGGCACGCAGGGTCGCCGCCGTGTCGGTGGTGAAATATGGATTGCCGGTGCCCGCTGCAAAGATGCAGACCCGCTTTTTTTCCAAGTGCCGCACAGCGCGGCGCCGGATGTAGGGTTCGGCCACTTCGTTCATGGTGATCGCGGAAATCACACGGGTATGGATGCCCAGTTCTTCCAGCGCCGATTGCATCGCCAGCGCGTTCATCACAGTGGCAATCATGCCCATGTAATCGGCAGTGGTCCGTTCCATCCCTTGGGCAGAGCCTTGCAGCCCGCGAAAGATATTGCCGCCACCGATGACCATGCAAATCTCGACGCCCATATCGTGGACTGATTTGACCTCGCGGGCGATGCGTTGCACGGTCGGTGGGTGCAGGCCAAAGGCGGTGTCGCCCATCAGCGCCTCGCCGGATATTTTAAGCATGACCCGTTTATAGGTGGTTTTGGCTGTCTTGGTCATGGTGTTCCCCTGTGGCGCTGGTTTGCGCGCAAAATGTCGCAAAACGGGGTCAGGTTCAATGGCGCTTGTCGCGTGCGGGCGGTAAGAACGCATCATGATCGATATTCGCCCCGATACCCCCGTTCTGATCGCCGGACCGACTGCGTCGGGCAAATCGGCGCTGGCGCTGGAAATTGCAACGCGGCAAGGCGGGGTGATCGTCAACGCTGATGCCTTGCAGGTTTTCGCAGGCTGGCAGGTGCTGACAGCGCGTCCGCCCGCAGATGATCTGGCCCGCGCGCCCCATGTGCTTTACGGGCATGTCGCGTTTGACGCGCCTTATTCGGCAGGGCATTGGCTGCGTGATGTGACGCCCTATCTGCACGGGCCAGAGCGCCCGATCATTGTGGGCGGCACAGGGCTGAACTTTCATGCACTGACCAAAGGACTTGCCGATATTCCCGCAACGCCGGACGCCGTGCGTGCCAAGGCTGACCTTATCCCCCTGCCCGATCTGATCGGCGCATTGGACCCTGCGACCTGTGCCAGGCTTGATTTGCAAAACCGCATGCGTGTCCAGCGCGCTTGGGAGGTGCAGCAAGCCACCGGACGCAGCCTTGCTGACTGGCAAGACAACACGCCACAGCCGTTGTTGCCGCTGGCAGGTAGTGTCGCAATCACGCTGGATGCGCCCAAAGACTGGCTGGATGCACGCATCGCCCGCCGCTTTGACGTGATGCTGGAACTGGGTGCGCTGGACGAAGCCCGCGCCATGCTGCCGCATTGGAACCCCGCCCACCAATCATCCAAGGCCATTGGCGCACCCGAACTGATCGCCTACCTGCAAGGGCAGATGACCTTGGATCAGGCGCGCGAGGCCGCGATTATCGCGTCGCGCCAATATGCCAAGCGCCAGCGCACATGGTTCAGGTCCAAACACAAAGACTGGCACCAGCTGCGCGCGGATGCAGGTGATCTTGGCGCAACACTCTGCCTGCGGGCGGATTAAGTGTTGCGCGTATGGCGGTTTCACCGCAGAATCACCCCAAAATAACGCAGAAAGCCGCTTTCGTGACCCAGCCTCAAGCATCTGTTCTGGCGCTCGCCTCGCTGTCGCATCCCGGCCCCGCCATGCGCTGGCGCAACGAGGCAATGCGCAGCCATGCCACAGGCCGCCTGATCCAGATCACCAAAGGCCAAGGCCGCGTCACCGTAGCAGGACTAACCAGCGGTTATGGCCCCAACAACCTGATCTATCTGCCACCACAAACCATGTACGGGATTGAAATCGGGCCGTCTGTCTTTGGTCATATCCTGACCCTGCCCGACACCAAAGGCTGGCCCGACGCGCCCGTGCATCTGCGCCTGACCGATGTCTGGCTGCAAAAAGAGGCGACGCATTTCCTAGACCAGATCGAAAAAGAACTTTTGCCCGCAGGCGATCCTGCCGCCGCCCATTTGTGGCTGGGGTTACTGGCCATTTTTATTGCCAGACAGGACCGTGCGCAGGCC
>PUNR01000380.1 GCA_003551805.1 Loktanella sp. | reverse complement strand
ATCGTTGTAGATATACATAGTTCAGACCTCGACCTGTTTGCCGTGGGGATAGTTGGATGGGCCACGCGTGCGAAACGCCTCGCGGAAATGGACAGGTTCGGGTCCGTCCTCGCCCATGCGAGCGTCTGCCATATAAACACCGGCGATTTCGGCTGCCCGCGCTTTGGCCTGCAACAGGCGCAGATCGGCGTGGGCTTCGTCGGTGATCAGTTCGGCGTCAGACATGATGGGCGACCAACGGTCATCCTCGGTCAGCCAGACAGCGTCGCCATCCAGCAGCGCATTGGCGGTGACGACTTTGGGTGTGAATCGTTGGGGCATCAGGCAAATTCCTTGATCTCGAGGGCCGCTGCCGCCGCATCGCGCGGGGCAAGGCCGTAAAAAGTGACGACAGGGCCGGTCAGGGCGGCGCGGGTCAATGTGGGTTCAATCTCTGCCAGACAGGTGGCGATGATGCGCTGGTCGGCACGGCTGACATTTTCGATGATCGTGACGGGCGTCGCAGGGTCTGCGCCGTGCATCAGCAGGCGGCCTTGGATGAGCCGCGCGGCCTTTTTGCCCATGTAGATCGCGGCGACCTCACCCGTTGCGGCAAGTGCGCGCCAGTCGTGGTCGGCGTATCCTTTGGTGTCATGGCCGGTGATGAACCGCACCGATGAATTGCGTCCCCGCTTCGTCAAGCTTTGCCCGATGCCAGCCACAGCAGCGGACGCAGCCGTGATCCCCGGCACGATGGTATAGGAAACGCCCGCGTCATTGATTGCGTCGATTTCTTCGTCAAGGCGGCCAAACACCGTCGGATCACCGGCTTTGAGGCGCACCACATGATGCCCGTCCAGCGCATGTTGCACGATCAGCGCGTTGATATCGTCCTGCGCCATGGCGCGGCCAAAGCCTTGCTTGCCCGCATCAATGATGATGGCTTCACGGCGCGCGAGTTCCAGAATCTCGCTGGTGACCAGATTGTCGTGGATCACGACATCGGCCTTGTCCAAGGCTTTGCGCGCCTTCAGCGTCAGTAATTCGGGATCACCGGGGCCCGCGCCGACCAGATCCACATGGCCTGCCTTTGTACGTGCGGTGATGTGATCGTCCAGCAGAGTTTCAAGGGCAGGGATGATCCCGGCCTCGCCCGCAGCGGTCATCGCCTTTGGCCCGCGCTGGAAATAGAAATCGGCCCAGAAATCGCGCCGCTTGCGGCCCATCGGCAGTACATCGACCGCATGGCGGAAGGTCTTGCCGATCCGTGCCAGCACACCCAGCGACACGGGCAGGCGTTCTTCGATATCGGCCTTGATGGCGCGGGCCAGCACGGGGGCTGCGCCCTCGGTGCCGATGGCAACGACAACAGGGTCGCGGTCCACGATGGCGGGGGTGATGAACTGGCTGTCAGCAAGGTTATCGACAATATTGACCAACGCCCCATCCGCATGGGCAATTGCGGCGACGCGGGCATCTTCGGCGTCATCTTCGTTAGCTGCGTAGAACAGCGCGGCGCACAGCGTATCACCAGCTTCCATCGCGCGGGGGATCACGCGCAGCTTGCCCGCAGCGGCCCAAGCGCTGATTTCGGGGGCAACGTCGGGTGCGATCACGGTCAGATGCGCCTTTGTCTTCATCAGCAGGCGCAGCTTTGCCAGTGCGGCATCGCCACCACCGGATAAAACAATCCGGCGACCGGCGACGGCAAGGAAGATGGGAAAGTGCTGCATGGTGCGTCCTTCGATTTCTTAGCTTCTACATAGAACATTATTCTGCTATTTGCTTCCCCTATGCGCCAACAAAGGACAAGTGTTCTGCGATGGCGGAAATTTGGATCATGCGTCCTGCAATATCGGAGAAACAGGAATGGCCTTGCGGATCGATGCGACAGACAGGAAAATTTTGGCGGCTTTGCAAGCGGATGCGGCACAGTCGCTAGATGATATTGCCAAGGCGGTCGGGTCATCCAAGACCCCCGTCTGGAACCGAATCCGCAAGCTGCGCGAGGCGGGCGTGATCGGCCAGCAGACTGTTATTCTGGACGCCGAAAAGCTGGGGTTCGAGGCGTGTTTTTTCGTGCTGATCCGCACGTCCGAACATGACAAGGACTGGCAGGCACGGTTCCTTGCCGCGCTGAAATCAAGGCCGGAGGTACAAGAGGCGCACAGGCTGGCAGGTGATATCGACTATATCCTGAAAGTGCGGGTTCAGAACGCGCGCGCCTATGACACATTCTATCAGGCGCTGATATCAGAGGTGAAGGTTCACAACGTCACCGCCTTGCTATCAATGGAGGAAATCAAATCCACTGTCGCGCTGCCACTGTAATTGAACGTCGTTCAAAATAATTCTTGACGGGGTGCGTGGGCAGGTCTACCAGTCGTGAGCAACGTTCACGAATGGAGAATTGCCATGAACCTGTCGAAGATCACTGCCGCTTTTGCGGTCCTTGCGCTGGTGGCAGCTTGCGCCAGCCCCGCCGCACAGCATTCCGGTCAGGCGATTGACCATAGCGCAGGGGCCTTCGCGCATGGCTCTGCCGCTGCGGCGCATGGCGCGGTCAGCGTCGCTGCGGTGCCTGTGATGGTGGCAGGGTCTGTGCTGCATGTGACGGGTGCTGCGCTGGAACAGGTGGGCACCGGGTCGGTGAATGCCGCAACATCCGTATTGAACGCTGACACAGGTCCGGCGCCGTGCCAGATACCGCAGGGCAGGGCCGTTGCCGCTGTCTGCGTCGCCCCCGACGCGCCACCGCGTTTGTGATGGGGGCGATACGATGAAACGTTTCCTTGCCATTGCCGCGCTGTCGCTTGCCACGCTGGTATCTGCCCCCGTCCATGCAGGTAGTAGCGCTGCCGCCGACGCGATCCTGCCTGTCGATCAGGTCGCGGCCTTTTCGAACCGTGTACAACAGGATCTAGCCGCACGCGGGGCCAATGTCGCCATCGTGTCGCGGGTCGGACGTGATCCGGCAGTTCTACCCGAAGGGATCGATTATACCCATGTCGCTTTTTGGGTCTATTCACGGATCACGCGGGCGGATGGATCGGTGGGGATGGGCTATCAGGTCTATAATCTTTACCAGCGCACCGGTGATCTGACGCGCAGCGATTTGGTGCGCGACAGTCCGGCGGACTTCTTTGCCGCCGCGCATGTGCTGGATGCGGGCGTCATCATCCCCGACCCGCGCTTGCAGCGAAAGCTGTTGGCGGTGATCGCAAGCCCCACCTATGCTGCGCTGCATAATCCGACCTATTCGGTGCTGTCCAACCCTGCCACGACACAGTTCCAGAATTGCACCGAACACACGCTCGATGTGCTGATGGCGGCACTTTACGACACGTCGGATGTCGACCGGATCAAGGCGAATGTAGCGGCACATTTCACACCGCAACCCGTGCGCTTGAATGGTGTACAACGGTTGTTCGCGCCAGCGGCGTCGCAGGCATTGACGACGGTGGATCATGGCCCAGACGTGGCGACTGCGACCTTCGGATCTATTGCGCGCTTTATGCAGAGCAATGATCTGGCAACCGAAGTTTACCGGATCACGCCGGACCGGCTGGTGCGGTTCTGACAACGGTTCAATGCCTCAGCCAGCGCAAACTTGCCGAGTAAAGTGGCTGTTTCAGCAGATCCACGCCGCCCCTTTTGCACATCCCGACCATCACACATAGGTCAGGATCAACCGGGCGGAACAACCGCACGGGTGAACCAAATGACGAAGGAGATCACCATGACACGTATCAACCAGATCAGCGCGATTGCCGTTGCAGCCCTGTTTACAGCAGCCCCTGTCGCTGTGATGGCACAGGCCGAGCCGGCAGCACCTCCGGTGCAAGACCCGACAGCGCCCATGCTGACCGAGGTGACAAGTGCCGAGATCGAAGCCTTTGCCGAGGCATATGAGAACGTCATCGCGATTGACGCGCAATATGCACCGCAGCTTGAACAGGCCACTGATGACGAAACGCGCCAGCTGTTGCAGGAAGAAGCACAGATCGCCAAAGCAGATGTTGTCGAAGCGACAGATGGCATTGACGTGAACCGCTATGTCGAGATCCTGACGCAGGCGCAGGTTGATCCCGAACTGACAGCCCAGATCGTGACCTTGCTGGAACAGTAACACCGCATCCATGACCCACGAAATAGCCCGCCACGGATTATCCGTGGCGGGCTTTTTCGTGGGTCATGGATGCGGTGTTACTGTTCCAGCAAGGCCACGATCTGGGCTGTCAGTTCGGGGTCAACCTGCGCCTGCGTCAGGATCTCGACATAGCGGTTCACGTCAATGCCATCTGTCGCTTCGACAACATCTGCTTT
>PUNR01000238.1 GCA_003551805.1 Loktanella sp. | reverse complement strand
GGCTTTCTTACCGGTGTTGACCGCCCGCCGCCGGTAGAAAATCCGCCCCTGCCCGTCGCGATCACGCAACAAACGCAGATACCAAAGACGTTCGCGCGCAGCGACAATTTCGTCGCGGGTGTCTGACAGAATGGCAAAATCGAAATTGTCCCCATGCCCCGTCGCGGCAAGCGACATATCCATCGCGGCGATACGGGAAAATGTGGTGATCGGGTCTTCTTCGAATACCGGGACAAGGACCGCGATACGCGATGTAAGTGGCCGGGTACGATCAATTTTTGGCGCGCGCGCCTGTGTGGTCAGCCCGAGCAGCGCCTGCATCGCGCCCCATGCCAGCCAGAAGGTCGCGATCAGCATGAAAACGCTGCGCAGAATGTCGATTTTGTCGATGCCGTCCGATGCGCCAACTTTCAAGAACAACGCAAAGGCAGCAAAAGCGGCAAGGATGCTGGCCGTCAAAGCCACAGAACGGTTCGTCCTGACCCTGCGATCCACCCGCGATGCGGCGGTCATGGCTTACTGACCCGCCTTGGGCGAAAACGCCCCAAGAAGTCGCGGCAACAGGCCTAGTTGGGCGGTGTCTTTCTGACGTTCAAGCAACTGGCGTACGACGGACATTGGTGCCGCCGGTGGGGCACCAATCTGCGCGACCATACTTTCGATGTCGCGGTCTTCTAGGTCCAAGTTTTCACGCATCGGTTCTGATCCACTGGTATAGCCATGTTTCGCTAAGCTTTTGCCCATAACCCGCGACATGCGCAGATAGTTCCACCAGACCACCGTCGCCTGCTGTCACATCCAGCACCATCCGCCAGATAGCACCACCATCAACCGGTTCAAGCGTGGCATTGACCAGTTCACCACCGGACACATTCACGATTGGCGCAACATCGTTCTGATCCGTCAGGCGGGATAGAAAACCGCCTTTGAAATCAATCACGAATTTGCGTTTGTTGTCGGCATTCACGACGCCGGACACACCACCTGCACCTGCCCGCGTCTCGACCACATGGGCAAGTTCGGCTGTGGCGCTTTCGGGCAGATCGCCCCAGCGCAACTGATAGGAAAATTCGCGGCTATCGCCTGCTTTAACGTCACCTTCGGGGATGAAATAGGCGACGATGTTATCATTCACCTCTAGTTCGGTCGGAATTTCGACAAGGCGGATATGGCCCGCGCCCCAGTTACCTGTCGGCACAACCTCGAGCGACGGGCGCTTTTCATAATGCGCTTCCGGGTCCTGATACTTGGCGAAATCGCGTTCGCGCTGATGCAGGCCAAAGCTGACAGGCCCGTTTTCGGCAAAATACGATCCGGCCAGCCGCGACGGGTTATTCAAAGGGCGCCAAATGACATCACCACCGCGCTGGACGATGCGCAGACCGTCGCTGTCGTGGACGCGGGGGCGATAATCATCAAAGCCCGCACGGTTGACGCCATTGTAAAGGAACATCGACGTCAGCGGTGCAATCCCCATTTCCGCAACATCAGCGCGGAAAAACAGCCGTGTGGTCACGTCCATTTCAGTGGTGTCGCCGGGTCGAATGATAAAGCGGTAAGCGCCGGTCACACTGGGACTGTCAAGCAGCGCATAGACGGTCACTTCGGCTGCGCCATGTTGATCGCGTTCAAGATAGAAATGCGTGAAACGCGGAAATTCTTCGGGAACGGGGCCTGCGGTGTTCAGGGCAAGGCCGCGGGCGCTGATCCCGTAGCGGCTGTCGCGGCCCAGCGCGCGAAAGTAGCTGGCACCCAGAAACGACACCAGTTCATCGAACCGGTTCGGATGGTTCAGCCGTGCATTCAGCCGGAAACCGGCAACGCCAGGAAGTTCGGCATCGGCAGGCACACGGTCGGCCAAATCGTTGAGATATTCAAAATCGTCGGTGGAAAAGATCATCGGGGTTGCGGTCGCGCTGTCAGCGTCGCGTGCAACATCGAACAATTTGACCGGTTCACCAAACAGCCAGCCGGTGTGGAAAGCATGCACATGGAACGGCGCATCTTCATCAGCCCAGCGCGCACGATCGGTCTTGAACCGGATCAGGCGGTAATCGTCGTAATCAAGTGCGCCCAGAAATCCGTCAAGCTTTGCAGCTTCGGCATAGGGTTCTGCGGCGCGGCTTTGCGCCATCTGTGTCAGAATTTCAAAGGAAAAGGGCTCGGTTTGCGCTGCGGCATCGTCTTGTGCCGTGGCAAAACCAGCGACCATCATCGCCGCGGTGGCGGCGCTACCCTTCAACAGGTTGCGCCGGTTTAGTCGTGTCGAAAACGTCATGTCGTTCCTTAAAGCGGCTCAATTTTCAGGCTTGCGCCCAAGACCGTAGCGATTCTGCGGCCTTAGCTGTCAAACCTGCACATAATGCGGCACTGCAGCAAAGCGCAAGGTCACATGATTTAACGGCTGGATCTGCGCGGCGTTCCGCTAGCTGTTAGCGTGGTTCAGGCAGGTTTTGCCTGTTTTTACGCCATTACATGAAAATCTGGTGTGATGGGCGATAGGGGAAATCGCACGCCGATACCCATTCTGTCACACGTGCACGGACCCTGACAGGTCACAGCGATAACAAAGGGCGGTCGCGGCTGACCGCCCTTTGACGTTCTTACAGATTGCCTGCGGCCATTTCGCTGGCGATATGGTCGGCCTGCCGGATCGCCAGCGCCACAATGGTCAGCGTCGGGTTTTCCGCCGCCCCCGTAGTGAACTGGCTGCCATCGGACACGAACAGATTGGGGATGTCATGCGTCTGTCCCCATTTGTTCACCACACCGTCACGCGGATTTTCAGACATCCGGTTGGTGCCAAGGTTATGCGTCGACGGATAAGGCGGCGTCGGGAATACCCGTGTCGCCCCCACCGCCTTGTAGATCTCCATACCTTGCTTGTAGGCATGATTGCGCATCGCAATATCATTGGGGTGATCGCTGAAATGCACATTCGGTGATGGCAGGCCAAACTGGTCTGGCTGGTCGCGGTTGACAGTGATCCGGTTGGTTTCTTGTGGCATATCCTCACCCACAATCCACATTCCGGCCATGTTTTCGTAACTGTCGAGCGCGGTTGTAAATTCACGCCCCCAACCGCCCGGATCAAGGAAGGCCGCCATAAACGGCAGACCCAGCGCCAGCGTCTCCAACTCATAGCCCGCGACAAAGCCGCGTGACGGGTCATGGCGCGCTTCGTCCTGAACGATGCCTGCCATGGTCGTCCCGCGCCACATCTTTACCGGCTTGTCAAAGACACCGTAAACCGATCCGGTGACATGGCGCATGTAATTGCGGCCCACCTGACCGGATGAATTGGCCAGACCATCGGGGAACATCTCGGTCGCGGAATTCAGCAGCAAACGCGGGCTTTCGATCGTATTGCCCGCCACGCAGACGATGCGCGCCAGTTGCGTCTGTTCATTGCCATCAGCATCGAAATAGACAACACCCGTCACCTTGCCGTCGTCGTCATGCAGGATGCGCGCGACATGGGCGCGTTCGCGGACCTCCAGATTGCCGGTGGCTTCGCCTTCGGGGATTTCAGTATAGGCGGTTGACCATTTGGCCCCCCACTTGCACCCTTGGAAACAAAAGCCCGTCTGCTGGCAGGCCATGCGTGGCCCGTCATCGGTAGACTGGATTGCCATACGACCGGTGCTTACCTCTTTATAGCCCAGTTCCAGCGCACCTTTTTCCAGCACCTTATAGTTGTTGTTGCCCGGCAATCCGGGTCGGCCACCGGTCAGGGTCACACCCATCTTTTCTTCAGCCAGATCATACCAAGGCGCCATTTCCGCCCCGTCAATCGGCCAGTCGAGCAGGTTGGCGCCGTCAACGCGGCCATAGGTGGTCAGGGCCTTCCATTCGTGGTCCTGAAACCGCAGGCTCGCCCCTGCCCAATGGGTCGTGCTGCCGCCAACGGCCTTGACGATCCACGACGGCAAGCCGCTGAAATCGCGTGCAACGCGCCAGTCACCGCTGGTGGTACGCTTATCAAGCCAGGCCAGCTGGCCGAAACTTTCCCATTCGTCGTTGACATAATCCTGCGGCAGATAGCGGCCACCGGCCTCTAGTGCCACGACCTTGACGCCCTTTTGCGCCAGCTCATTGGCCAAGGTGCCGCCACCGGCACCTGTCCCGATGATGACGACAACCGAATTATCGGTCAGTTCAAACTTTGCAACCATGATCATGTCCCCCCATCAAAGCCATGCAATATCGTCAAAGCCACGGTCGAGATATCCGCCCATGCTGAACGATTCACCTTCATAGCCAAACAGCGGCCAGACGGCTTTCTGGTTGTAAAGACCGGTCACAAGACCGCTGCGGATCTGCTGGAAAAAGGCGCTTTGTTCCATCCCGCGCAACACATCGACACGGTCACGTTCCCACCCCATGTCCAGATAGCTGCCATACCCCTTGCCCTGCGCCGCCGCATTCAGCGCCGCGACACCGGCCTCGATCGTTTCGGCGGCCTCTTCGGTGTCATAGCCTTTGACAGCGATCACATAAAATTCGGTCGGCACATGGTCATGCGGATAGATATCGCGCGCCATCTGCACCAAGGTTGCCATTGTTTCGGGTTTCAGCGCGACCACCTCTGTCGCCCATGTCGCGTCCTGTGCCGCGACAAATCCGGCCCCCACCATAAACGTCGCCCCCGCCGCGATAGATCGCGACAAAAGCTGGCGCCGGCTGAGCCCCCGCTTTGCTGATGTATTCATGACTCTCCTCCCTGAATGAGCCTATGTTACCCGTCCCCTCCCAAGAACGGGTTTGTGGTCACAAATAGCGACCACCGCGTTGCAAGACCTCGATCTGGTATCCATCGGGGTCGGCAATAAAGAAAAAGCGTGCAATGACGTCACCACCGGGCGCAAAATCGACCAATTTACGCGGGGCCAACCCGGCCTCGGTCAGGCGGGCATGTTCGGCATCCAGATCATCGACTGAAAATGCAAGATGCCCATAGCCATCGCCCAGATCATAGGGGTCCATGCGGTCCTTGTTGACGGTCAGTTCCAGTTCAAAGCTGCTGTCGGCGTTCGACATGTAAACGAGCGTAAAGCTGTCGAAATCCAGCCGATCCGCGATTTTCAGACCGAATGCCTGTTCATAAAACCGGACGGAACGCGCCTCGTCGAGAACACGAATCATGGTGTGAATTGCCTTGGCCATATGCGCTCCAGATCATTGGGTAATCTGGTAAGGTTAGCAGACCAATTTTTACGGTAGGTAGTAGGTCGCTACTACAGGGCAATTTTTTGCTATTCGGCCGCGAAACTGGGGCTGGGTGCCGTTACGGGTTCCGGGATCTGCTGCAATTCGCCCAGATGGATCATGCAGGCACAGCGCAAAAGCGATGTGAAATTCGTCGCCTCGCCATGCTGTTCCAACACTTCGGAATGCAGTTTCGACAAAAATGCAGGGGTCGTCACGCCATCCTTGATCGCCATCTGGTCCACGATCCGCCAGAAAGCACGTTCCAGCCGCACGCTTGTGGATTGTCCGTTCAGCCGCACACGCCGCGTGACGTATTCATAGCGGCTGGGGTCTTGGCCTGCGAAAATCTGGCACATGAAATCATCCTCCACCTGGCTTTGATGCTGGGCGATGTAGGACTTCTATCATCATCGGTTGCCCGCAAGATGCAAGTCACAGATCGCCGCAAGCCTTCAAAAGGCCGCGATTGCACGCTGGATGGCTATTCAAGAGTTGATCGAACCCTGCTGGGCAGTCGCCGTTTTCGCGTTTAACGTGATCGGGTAAGCCGCACGAGGGATAGGGCATGACCAACAAGGACCGGCGGTTGACCGCAGCAGAGACTAAAGGGCTGCGCACTGCCAAAGAGCTTGAGGCGCATATCGCCGTGCTTGACACATTCACACCTGCCGCCCTTGGGATTTTGGCGATCGCGTCAGGCATCTATACTTATCTTGGCGTGTCATCCCTGCTGGAAGACACCGGCGCGATGAGCTTTTTCGCAGCCATTGCCTATTCGGTCGCGGTGTCTGTGGGGATTTTCGTATTCTGGAGCTTTCTGTTGCGCCTGCTGCCCGCGATGCGCACCGCTGCGGGCTTTGTCGGGCTGACGGTGTCGATGATTATCGGATCAATGGCGATCATCGCTATGTCAAGCTGGCTGAACGCCGCCGCACTGGCGGGCTCTGCGGCCGTTGAACAGCATCTTGAACGGACCGTGCAGGATTACCAAAGCTCGCTGGAACAGGCCCATACAATCGCCCTTTCCGCCCAATCCCTACGTCAGGAAGTGCGCCGCGCCAAAGAAGCGTTCGAGGCGCTGGCTGAACAGGAACGGTCCGGCGAATTGTCGGGCACAGCGGGCGAAGGTGCGGTTTACCGCGTCTTACGTCAAAAAACAGAAGAACTGCAAAGCCTTGAAGCACAGATCGCCGAACAGCAGCCCTTGATCGACGGCGCCTATGAACAAGGTAACGCCACTTTGGGCCGCATGCGCAGCCTGACCGTGGCACCGGGGCCTGTCGAACAACGCTCGGTCGCATTTTCGGAAGAAAGCGTACGATTGGCGGGCGTGATTTCCAACCTCAACCAATATTCCGTTGCCTTGCTGGTTGCGCGCGCGGCGGCTGACTTGCCTGCCTCTGTGGTGCTGCCCGAACTTGACGGGCGCACGGCGGTGATCCGTGATGCCCAGACATCGACCATCGGGTCGGTGCTGGATGCTTTGGACCAGCGCAGCCAGACGCTTGGGCAGGCGGCGGCACAAGTGTTGGCGATGGACCCGCCACAGACGACTGCCTACAATCCGATTTCCAGCGCTGATGCCGTGATCCGCTATGCAGGCAATTTTGGGCCGTCGTGGGCTGGTGCCATCGCGATTGACCTGTTGCCGGGCGTACTGGTGTTCATTCTGGCCGTCACGCAGGCCGCAATACGCAATGGCCGTGACGGGCTCAGCATCGAGGAAACGCTGACGCTGTCCGATCTGAAAGCCGCGATCAGCGCAATGAAGGACGTAGAGGCGACGATGGGCGATGCCGATGCGGAAATCCACCGCCGCCTGCGCGATGATGACATTCCCGCCCCGCCACAGCGCACGGCGGCAGAATGACTCAACCCGTGGCCAGCAAACCCCGCCAGTTTACGATTGGCCAAGGGGTGCGCCTGATATTCGTATTACAGATCGCGATTGCGATTTTTCTGATTGGGACCGATCTGGCCTCGCGCTGGCAGATGGATCTGTCGCGCGCAGAACCGGCACCGACCGGACCTGTCGCACCCGGCGATCAGGTGCGCCGCTATGACCCGTCACGCCCGACACCGCAATTTTCTGACCCGCGCACCCGCCCCAATATCACCATGCCGCCCAACGTCCCGTCACGGCTGGAATTCACGGTCGAAAACACGCCTGAAACAGGCGAGATTCTGGTGATTAACGGCGCCATTACCCAAGGCGATGATGATAGGTTCGCGGTCTATCTTGATACGTTGTCAGAACCGCCGCAGACGCTGGCGATCAACAGTCCGGGCGGCAATGTGGACACCGCACTGGCGATGGGCCGCCTTATCCGCGCGCGGGAATTCGACACTCTGATCCTGCCGGGCACGGCCTGTCTGTCGTCCTGTCCGTATATGCTGGCAGGCGGCGTAAACCGGCAGGTATCGCTTGCGGGTGCTGTGGGGCTGCACCAGCACTACTATGAAACGCCGGGCTATATGCCGGTCTATTTCGCTGTTGCCGATATCCAGCGCAGTCAGGGACAGACGATGACCCATTTGATCGACATGGGGATAGATGCAGGCGTGATGGTCTACGGCCTGTCCACCCCGCCCGACGATATCTATGTGCTGGTCGAAGAAGAATTGGTTGAAAGCCGCCTTGCGACCGAGGTTCTTGAATAACTATTCTGCTGCCAGCTGACCGGTTCGGGCGACTGTCGCAGGCGGTTTTGATGCCTGTTCTTCCAGACGCTCGGCGCGCAGATACGTGTGATAAAACACCGGCACACCGACAAGGGTCAGGATCGTTGCAAAGCCAAGACCCGCCATGATCGTGACCGCCATAGACGCAAAGAAGATGTCAAACAACAACGGCGCCATCCCCAGAATAGTCGTCGCAGCCGCCAGAACCACCGGACTAAGACGGCTAACGCAGGCGGTGACGATTGCCTGACTTTGCGACAGACCACCTTCGGTTTTTTGTAGGTCAATCTCCTCGACCAGCACGATCGCGTTCTTGATGAGCATCCCCGACAGGCTGAGCAAACCCAAAAGCGCGGTAAAGCTGAACGGCAGGCCAGTAAACAACAGCCCCAGCGCCACACCGTTCACGGCCATCGGCACGACGGTCCAGATCACGGCGGTCTGGCGCATTTTGCCGAATAGCAACACCGTAATCAGCAACATCGTACCAAAAGCCAGTGGCATCTGGCGAGCAAGGCTTTCCTGCGCTTCACCCGCGCTTTCAAATTCGCCACCCCATGCCATGGAATACCCGGGCGGCAGCGCGATCGCCTCGATCGGGGCGCGCACATCGGCAAAGGCTGTCGGGGCCATCACACCGGGGATCGCAAAGGCCTGCACGCTTAGCGTCGGCAACCGGTCACGGCGGGCAACGACAGTGTCCCGCGTCATCACCTCGAAGCCATCGATGACCTGATCCAGCGGCACATACCCCCCTGTCGCAGGCGCAAAAACGATCTGGTCGCGCAGGCGCCCGTCAACCGACATTTCATCGCGCGGGGTGCGCACGATGATAGGGATTTCGCGGTCTGCCTCGCGTACGGAACCGGCGCGCACACCGTCGGTTGCCATTGCCAGCGCCGTTGCCACATCCGCGCGGGCCACGCCCAGCGCCTGCGCACGTTCAGCGGCATAGATTGGCCGCGTTGCGAATTCACGTTCGCGCCAGTCAATCCGCTGGGTATCAAGCAAGGCAGATGCGTTCAGGATATCAAGCGCCTGGTCAGCCAGTGCGCGCAATACGTCAGGGTCAGGGCCCGACAGCCGCAATTCGACATCGGCCGTGACGGGCGGACCATAGATGATCTGTTCGACACGGGTTTCCGCCCATGGCAACGCCGTCTGGGCAAAGGTAGTCAGGTCATCGCGCAGGGCTGGGATTGCGTCAAAGTTCTCCGCACGGATCAGAATTTGGCCGTAAGACGGGTCAGGTTTGGCCGGACTATAGGTCAGGATAAACCGCGTCAGCGCCTGCCCTGCCGTGGTCGTGGTGGATACGACATCGGGGCGGGTGGCCAGCCAGTCTTCGATGACGGCAAGATCGGCTGATGTTTCGTGGATCTGGGTGCCCTGGGCGGCCTTGTAGTTCAAATAGAACAAAGGCGTATTGGCGGGCGGAAAAAACTGCTGTGTCAGAAGGCCCATGATCGCAAAGCACGCGACGGTCACTGCGACAAGACTGCCAATCACCAGCCAGCGCGCCCGCAACGCAGCCCGCACCAGTGCCGCATAGCCACGAAAGACGCGGCTGTCATAGGGGTCTTGCCCTTCAGCCAGCCCGCCAACCTTGAAAAAGTAGCTACCCAAAAGCGGTGTGACCGTGACCGCAAGCAGCCATGACAGCAAAAGTGAAATGCTGATCACGGCGAAAAGCGAGAACAGGAATTCACCCGACGCATCAGGGCTAAGGCCGATCCCGGCAAAGGCCATGGCCCCGATCACGGTCGCACCCAGCAAAGGCACCTGCGTTTTACGCGCGACCTCGGCTGCGGCATCACCGGCAGGCCGGCCTTTGCGCATTTCCAGTTTCATCCCTTCGGCAACAACGATGGCGTTATCGACCAGCATCCCCATCGCGATAATCAGCGCACCAAGGCTGATCCGTTCAACCTTGATCCCGAACAGCATCATGAAAAAGAAAGTAAACGTGACCGTCAGCAACAGCGTCAGCCCGACCACGATTGCAGCTCGCCAGCCCATGAAAACAGCAAGAACCGCAATGACAACACTCACAGACATGGCAAGACTGATCAGGAACGACCCGTTCGCCTCGTCCACAACGCGATGCTGTTCATAGATCGGCTCAAGCGTCACGCCGACCGGCAAGACACCTGCCAGATCCGCCAGCCGTGCTTCGACCCGCGCACCGACGCTGACGATGTTTTCAGACTGCAGCCCTGCGATACCCAGCGTGAACGCCTCGACCCCGTTGTGGCGGATGATCTGGTCGGGCTGGTCGACACGTCCGCGGGTAATACTGGCGATATCGGTCAGGTTGAAGGTCTGGCCTTGCGATCCGATGGTCAGGCCACTGATGTCGAAGTTGCGCCCGTCGGCCTTGGGCGGTTCAATGCGCAAACTGCGGCCTGCGTCAGTGATCGCGCCGGTCGGGGTGATTGTTGAAACCGTGCCAATCGCGGCAAAAATCTCGCCCGGGGCGACGCCAAGGTTGGCAAGACTACGGCTGTCGGGTTCAACGAAAACAGCCTCTTGCGGCAGGCCCAACAGTTCGGCATTGCCGACGCCGCGCACGCTGAGAACTTCGCGGCGCAGGAATTGGCCGATTTCATGCAGTTCTGCATCGGAAAAACCCGGTGCGCTGACCGCGTAATAGATCCCGAACAGATCGCCGAAATCATCGTTGATCTGGCTGGGCAAGGCACCGGCGGGCAATTGCGCGGCGGCATCGGTAACACGCGTGCGCAATTCGTCCCAGATTTGCGGCAATTCATTGCCACCATAGGTCGGCTGGATTTCAACCTCGATCACAGACAGACCCGGCGTGTTGCGGGAGACGATGAATTTCAGCGCACCCATACGCTGGATTTCACCTTCCAGAACCTCGGACACTTCGGATGCGACCTGATCGGCAGTTGCGCCGGGATAAGGGGTGATGACCATCGCCGTTTTCAGGGTAAAAGTCGGGTCTTCCAGCTTGCCCACGGCCAGATAACCCAAAGCGCCGCCGACAAGACAGAACAGGATTAGTATCCAAGTGTAAAGCGGGCGTTCAATGGCGGCGCGGGCGATAGACATCTGCTATTCCTCGGTCATGGTCAGGCCGGTAAAACGGCGAACCCGCTGACCGTCCCGCACCAGATGGGCGCCTGCGACAACCACCTCTGTTCCGGGATCAAGGCCCATGACAGCAAGACCAGCACCGCTGTCTGCGACAACGGTGACAGGCTGCGCGCGCAGGATGAAATCATCGCCATCGGCGTCCAGCACCATCACGACAGCATCCCGCGCGGCATCAGCGACAAGCGCGGTCGCCGGCACCGCGACAGCCTGCGACGCCGCAGGGACAGCAGCCGTGATCGTGACCGAAGCCCCGGGCAAAAGCCCGCCGGGCGGGTCATCAAAGGCCAGCGTGACACGGTAACTTTGCCCGACCTGCGCGGTATCAGGCTGGAATGCGACAAGGCGCAGCGACACCTGCTGCCCACCCGCAACCAGCGCATCAAAGCGCACGTCGTCCAATTGGCCGATCTGCTGGAAAATCCGTTCGGGGAGCGCAAAATCGACGCGCAATTCACTCAGGTCATGCAAACGCAAAACCGGTTGGCCGGGCGATACGGCTGAAAATGCGGGCGTCATCCGCACAGCGACCATGCCGTCGAAAGGTGCGCGCAAGGTGGCGTCGTCCAATGCGGCGCGTGTATCGCGCAATTCAAGGCTGGCCATTTCGCGGGCGGTGATCGCATCCTCGGCGCGGGCGGTGGCACCTGCCTGACGGGTTGCCAGCGTCTCGGTCCGTTCGGCCTCTCGGGTGGCCATGTCCAGTGACAGGGTGGCGCGTTCAACAGCGCGGTTGAACGGATCAAGGTCCAGTTCCGCCAGCGTTTCACCGGCCTGCACGGCGGTGCCTTCTTCGGGGATCAACCGGATCATCGTGCCGCCGACATCGAATGACAAGTCAACGGTTTCGCGGGCGCGTACCTGTCCGAAAAACTGGCGGGTGATCTGGTCGGGCGGCGCATCCAGCACGATTGTACGCACCGCCGGCAGCACCTCGGCCTGTGCCAAAGCAGGCATTGCCGTTAAAGGCAGCCAGATTGCAGCTAGCGTGGCGGCAACATATGACACATGTCGAGATTTCAAAACTAAACTCCATAGTTCACATTTCCTGCCGATGGGTAGGCAAGTAAACGCGGGCGACAATATGTCAATGGCGTCTGCGTGATCATTTTCACCCGCAAACAAGCGCGCTGTGCCGATGCTTTGCCGTCGCGATGATATTCCGGTGTTGCCAGATCACCTTTTGTTGGCGTCTTATGGCCTTGGTGTAACCTGACCAAAGGACCAGCCCCTTGCCAGAAAACGATATCCTGCTGCGCGACCTTGGTGCCGATGGCATCCTGCGTCTGACACTGAATGACAGCGCCCGTCGCAATGCCTTGTCCGAGGCGATGCTGACCGCGCTTGGCGACGCCTTCGCCGCCGCTGGCAACGATACAGCGGTACGCGTGATTGTTCTGGCCGCCAACGGCCCTGCCTTTTGTGCCGGACACGACCTTAAGGAAATGACCGCAGGGCGCACAGGTGATGATCGCGGGCGCGCCTATTTCACGCGCATCATGGCGCAATGTGCGGGCGTTATGCAGGCAATCGTCGCCTGCCCCAAACCCGTTATCGCCGAAGTCACAGGGATCGCCACCGCCGCAGGCTGTCAGCTGGTCGCCAGCTGCGACCTTGCGATTGCCGCCGACAGCGCGAAATTCAGCACGCCGGGTGTGCATATCGGGCTGTTCTGTTCCACGCCCATGGTCGCCCTATCGCGCAATGTAGCGGCCAAACATGCGATGGAGATGCTGTTGACCGGCGATATAATCCCCGCGACCCGTGCGGCAGAGATCGGGCTGGTCAACCACGCTGTCGCACCTGCGGACCTACAGGACACCGTGCTGCAGATGGCGCGCAAGATTGCGTCGAAATCCACCATGACCCTCGCCACCGGAAAACGCGCCTTTTACGCGCAGGCAGAAATGCCTTTGGCGCAGGCTTATGACTATGCCAGCGGGGTGATGGTCGACAATATGCTGGCGCATGACGCCGAAGAGGGGATTGGCGCATTTGTTGAAAAACGCAGCCCGCAATGGAAAGATCGCTGATCCGATGACGGCAAACCCATATAACACCGGTCTTGATCGCAACCCTGCCAACCACCAACCGCTGACGCCGCTGACCTTTCTGGAACGCGCGGCAAGCGTATTCCCGAACCATACCGCCATCGTTCATGGATCGTTGCGCCGCGACTATGCTGCATTTTATGCCAGATCGCGCCAGCTGGCCTCGGCCCTTGCGCAGGCAGGTATCGGGCGTGGTGATACCGTTTCGGTGATGCTGGCCAATACACCTGCGATGCTGGAATCCCATTACGGCGTGCCGATGTGCGGTGGCGTGCTGCATTCGGTCAACACGCGGTTGGACGCGGCGATCATCGCATTCCAGTTGGATCATGCACAGGCAAAGGTCGTGATCGTGGACCGCGAATTCATGCCCTTGATGCAGGATGCGCTGGCACTGGCCGATGTGCGCCCGATGGTGATCCAGTACGACGATCCCGTCTTTGACGCCCCGCCCACACATAGCGATGCGCTGGATTACGAGGATTTCGTGGCCTCAGGCGATCCCGACTTCGTCTGGCTGATGCCAGAGGATGAATGGGACGCCATCGCGGTCAATTACACATCGGGCACAACGGGCAACCCCAAAGGCGTGGTGTCGCACCATCGCGGCGCCTACCTTTTGGCGCAAGGGAATGCGCTGACCACATCCATGCAGAAACACGCGGTCTATCTGTGGACCCTGCCGATGTTTCATTGCAACGGCTGGTGCTTTCCGTGGACACTGTCAGCGATCATCGGCACGCATGTCTGCCTGCGCCAAGTGCGCGCAGAGCCGATCTGGGCAGCCCTTGCCGATGAACGCGTGACCCATCTGTGCGGCGCACCTATCGTAATGTCGCTGATGATCTCGGCCCCAGAGGCAGCCAAGCGCGCCTTAGACCACAGCGTCCAATTCTTCACCGCCGCCGCCCCGCCACCCGAAAAGCTGTTGGCAGACATGAAGACAGCAGGTTTTGCCGTGACCCATCTTTATGGCCTGACCGAAACCTATGGCCCTGCGGTGGTGAATGAATGGCATGATAGCTGGTCCGCCTTGGCCGACACCGAACAGGCAAGGCTGAAGGCCCGTCAGGGCGTGCGCTATCTGCCTCTGGAAGGGCTGGATGTGCTGGACCCCGACACGATGCAACCCGTCCCACGCGACGGTAAAACCATGGGAGAGGTGATGTTTCGCGGCAATGTCGTGATGAAGGGCTATTTCCGCAATCCCGAAGCCACAGCCGACGCCTTTGCCGGGGGCTGGTTCCATTCCGGCGATTTGGGCGTGCGCCATCCTGACGGCTATATCCAGCTAAAGGACCGTTCCAAGGACGTCATTATTTCTGGCGGGGAAAACATTTCCTCGATCGAGGTAGAAGAAACGCTTTACCGTCATCCTGCAGTTGCCGTTGTCGCGGTGGTGGCGATGCCACATGACAAATGGGGCGAAACGCCTTGTGCGTTTGTCGAACTGGCGCAGGGGCACAAGGCAGATGCCGAAAGCCTGCGGTCGTGGTGTCGCGAACATCTGGCGCCGTTCAAGGTGCCCGGCCGGTTTGTGTTCACCGACATCCCGCGCACGTCGACCGGCAAGATCCAGAAATTCGTCTTGCGCGATCAGGCACGCGAACTGGCAGGCTAGGCCCGATACAGCCCCAGCCCTGCAATCGCGACATCTGCCGTGAATACGCGCCCGATGGCAAGGATGCCGACGCGCCGCAAGGCTGACGCATCAAAGCGTATATCATGCTTGTGGGCGACAAAATCCACAAAGCGAAAGCGCAGGCTTTGCCATGCAGGTGTGGCGGTAAATTCTGCACGGAATGATTGCCAGGGCCGCGTCAGCTGATCGGTGCGCAGCCGGATGTCATAGGTTTCACTGTTGCCGCAGACATCCAATGTGATGCCGTCCCAGCCGCTTGCATCGAAATCCGGCAGGTCAGTGGCGATCTGCACAAAGCCGCCATTATTGTCGAGCGATACGTCACCGCGCAGACGCACGGCCATCCGGCCCTGCACCATCTCTTGCGTCATTTGCCCCGCAGACACGCCACCCATGACGCTGTCTGCAACATATTCCCAATCTGGTGTGATCGTCATTTCAGTCATGACACCATGTTTGCGCGAAATGGGACAAGAATGACAATGGCATTCATCCGCGCCTGCCTGTCGCAGCAAGGCAATATCCGTTTGCCAAACCGGCCCGGTGATGCCAAAACCCTGTCATGACAACCCGTGAAGACGTTGAAAATATGATATTGCGGGTTGGTCTTGGTGACCGCGCCGCCTTTTCCGCGCTTTATGACGCCACCTCGGCGAAACTATTCGGCGTTTGCCTGCGTATCTTGAATGATCGGGCCGAAGCCGAAGACGCGTTACAGGATGCATTTGTCAGGATCTGGCAAAAAGCCGACAGCTACGCCGTCAACGGATACAGCCCGATGACCTGGTTGATTACGCTGACACGCAACCTCGCCATCGACAAACTGCGCGCCCGCAAAGGCGGCAACGTCGATATCGACGAGGTGCATGACCTGAAAGACACCGGCCCCACGCCCGAAGCAGCGGCAGTGGCCGCGTCAGAAAAGTCACGGCTTGATGGGTGCCTGAACGAATTGCCCTCTGATCGGGCCGATGCCGTGCGGGGAGCCTATATCGAAGGGTATAGTTACGACGAACTGGCTGCGCGTTTCGACGTGCCGCTGAATACAATGCGAACCTGGCTGCGCCGCAGCCTGATCAAACTGAAAGACTGCCTGAGCTGATGACAGCCGCCGACGATCATAACGACGATATCGCCCTTGCCGGCGAATATGCGTTGCATCTGATGGATGCAGACGCCCGTCGTGCGTTCGAGGCACGTCTGGATGCAGAACCCGCATTGCGCGCACTGGTGGTCGAATGGAATGAACAGCTGGCGCCACTGGCTGACAACTTTACCCCGCAAACGCCACCACCCGCCGTCAAAGCCCGCATCAACGCAGTCCTTTTCCCGGCAACACCAAGCCGGACTTGGTCGCTTTGGCGCGTATTGGCAGGGTCGGGCCTTGCAGCAGTTCTGGCTGTCGGCGTGCTGGTCATGTTGCCGCAAGATCCCGCGCCCACACCCTTTACCCCCAGCCTGACCGCAGAAATCGCGGCAGAGGATGCATCGCTGATCGTGCTGGCCAGCTTTGCGCCTGAAACAGGTGTTTTGCGGATCGACCGCCAGGCGGGTGCTGCAAATGCCGGACGCGTGCTGGAATTGTGGCTGATCGCCGAAGGCGCTGATGCACCGGTATCGCTTGGCGTATTGCCGGACGAAACCCAGACCGACATCGCATTGCCCGAAACGCTGGCCCAAGCCATCTCCGGCGGCACGCTGGCGATCAGTGACGAACCGCTGGGTGGTTCGCCTACAGGCGTGCCGACGGGCGACGTTCTGGCATTGGGCGCTGTCGTTTCACTTTAAGCTTCTTCCTAAATACCGCAGGCAGATAACGCGCCTTGTGCGGGTTTATGCCCGGTGACGTGATGCAGGTTTCTGAATTTTACAAAAAACCTGTCGGCAGGTGAAACTAAACCAACGCGGGCTGCGTGGTTCTTTGTATCGCCGGGCACAGACCCGGTTCAAATGACAAGGAACCAAAGAATGACTATCCTGAAGACGTCTTTCGCAGCCCTTTCGATCACTATCGCCGCATCTGCGGCTTTTGCTGAAAACCCGATGGTTGGCGGCGCCCCGATGCTGGTCGAACAAAACATCGTTGAAAACGCTGTGAACTCTGCCGATCACACCACGCTGGTTGCTGCTGTTCAGGCTGCGGGTCTGGTCGAAACTTTGCAGTCCGAAGGCCCGTTCACTGTATTCGCCCCCGTCAACGACGCATTTGCGGCGCTGCCAGAAGGCACAGTTGAAACATTGTTGATGCCAGAAAACATCGACATGTTGACCACGATCCTGACCTGCCACGTTGTCGGCGCGACTGTGATGTCCGATGCGATTGCAGCCATGATCATGGATGCAGACGGCACCTATCCTGTTGAAACACTGGGCGGCTGCACTTTGCAGGCAACAATGACCGACGACATGATCCAGCTGACTGACGAAAATGGCACCGTCGCCACAGTCACGATCGCTGATGTCGTCCAATCCAATGGCGTGATCCATGTCATCGACGCGGTGCTGACACCCGCGATGTAAGCCACGGGTTTTTAACGAGTATCCTTAGCAAGTTTGGTAATCGTAATCTTAAGACGAGTTTTCTTCCAGTAGCATGGTGAAAAGTTGCGGCTCTCCCGACCTTGGTTGGGGGGGCCGTTTCGTTGTGAAGTCGTCCGCCACAATGGTCCTTGATTGCGCAAAGTTCTCGTCGAACGCGATCTTGTTTTCAGGGATCATCACAGGCATCTGGCCGGTATCAAACGCTGTCGTCAACACGGACCTATTGCGTCTCGCTTACAACAGCGACCAAGGCCACAAAGTCACCGATCTTGACCAGCCCCGGCACATGCCGCGCCGTCAGGATGCCATCGCGTAGGGCATGACACAGCACAGGTTGCTGGCCGGTCCGGTCCGCAGGCCAGATACGGGCGATGGGCTGGTTTGCGGATACCGGATCACCCAGATCGACCAGATAATCAATTAGCCCCGCATCATGCGAAAACACAAAACAGGTGTCGTCAGGCATATCCAACTGGATTGTCGGGTCTGTCTGTAGATCACCCGCCAATATCCCCGCATGGATCAGCAGATTGCGTATTCCCTTGCGCTCGATACCGACACTGCGGGCGGTCGCGGTGCCTGCGCCGCCCAGTTCAGTAGTGACAAAGGTTTTGCCCTGACTCTCAACCTCGGTAT
>PUNR01000058.1 GCA_003551805.1 Loktanella sp. | reverse complement strand
GCCGGTGAACCGTGCCGACATTGCAAAAATGCGATCTGCCACCGCCGCCCGCCTGCTGCGCAAGGGGCATGTCAGATCCGCGTTCGAAATTGCCAGTATCCGGACCTTGCCGCAAACGTTGCTGCGTATCATCACTGGGCGGCTTTACTGGTCAAAGCACCGTATCTGAAAGGTGCACGATCAGCAGTTGAACTGTCATGTTGAAATGGTGGGCGACCCAGGAATCGAACCTGGCGTGCGTCTCCGCGAGGGAGTTACAGTCCCCTGCCACACCTTGCGGCCTGTCGCCCACTGGCGCGGTGATTACCTGTGGCCCCCAGTGCCGTCAACACCAAAAACACCGTTTATGTGCGCCCCTTCACAGTGGCGGCAATGTCGCGTATCGACGGGACAAATGTCAGGACAGGTCGCGATATGAAAAAGCCGGATTGGGTGATTGCCAAAGAACAAGCCAAGCGTGTGGCGGCGAATGAAACGATCTGGCTGTTTGGATTGCATGCCGTGCGCGATGCGCTGGAAAACCCCAAGCGCGAGAAGTTGCGCCTTGTCGTGACACGCAATGCGCTGGAACGGCTGGGCGATGCAGTGCCTGCCAGCGGCATGGAGCCCGAAATCAGCGACCCGCGCAAATTTGCGGCACCGCTTGATCCGCAATCTGTACATCAGGGTGCCGCGCTAGAGGTCAAACCGCTGGATTGGGGTTCTTTGCAGGATGTCGCCCTGCGCGAAGGCCCGATGCCGCCGCGGATCGTGCTGCTGGACCGCGTGACGGACCCGCATAATGTGGGTGCGATTCTGCGATCAGCCGAAGTGTTTGGCGCACGCGCGGTCGTTGCCATGCAGCGTCATGCAGCGCCCGAAACCGGCGCTTTGGCCAAGACCGCGTCGGGGGCGCTGGAACGCCAGCCCTATCTGCGGGTGCGCAATCTGGCAGATGCGATCACAGAATTGCAGCAAATGGGTTATTTGGTGCTGGGGCTGGACGGCGAGGCCGATCTGACGATCGAGGCTGCGGTTGACGGCAAGCGCGACCGTGCCGTTGCGCTGGTGATGGGGGCCGAAGGGCCGGGGCTGCGCGACAAGACTCGCGAGACCTGTGATGCGCTGGTGCGGATTGATGCAGCGGCGGCTTTCGGGTCGCTGAATGTATCCAATGCAGCGGCTGTGGCGCTATATGCTGCGCGCGGGTAGGCCGGTTTGAAGAAATATAAGCAGATCACATCGTTATCACGACTTGCTGAGGGAACTTTTTGTTGTCTCATGCGCTTACCATATACCTCCCACGGGGCAGCTTCTGGAACCGGCTGCCTCAAACTCACTGTCCCTCGTTCCATACCTTGCGCCCGGGCTTTGCCTCGGGCGCTTTTTTTTGCGCATGGCCGTAACAGAGGTGATTTATGACTGACGACGATCTGCTCCGCAGGATACTGAAACGCACCAAAGTGATCGCTTTGGTCGGTGCATCGGCGAACCCCGCGCGACCAAGCTATCAGGTGGCGCAATTTCTGGGCCAAAATGGGTATCGGGTGATTCCGGTCAATCCCGGGCTGGCCGGGCAGCAATTGCTGGGCGAGACGGTTTATGCCTCGCTGACTGATGTGCCCGATGATGTGGATATGGTCGATATCTTTCGCCAGCCTGACGCCGTGCCTGCGCTGGTCGACGAAGCCCTTGCCCGCTGGCCGGATTTGCAGACGATCTGGATGCAGATCGGTGTGACACATGCAGCCGCGGCGCAGGTGGCGCAGGCGCGCGGCGTAGATGTCGTGCAGGATCGTTGCCCAAAGATGGATATCCCGCGTTTGTTCGGGCCTTAGGGTTTCAGGGGCTCTGCCCCTTACCCCGGAGTATTTGTGGAAATAAGAAGTTAACGGCCCGCTTTTTCGCTGATGCCCGATGTGCCCTGTCGTCGGGCGAGTTCGGCGATGACATCCGAAAGTGCCACATCACGCGCGGTCAGCATCACCAGAAGGTGGTAGAGCACGTCTGCAGCCTCTGACGTGAGTTTTTCGCGGTCGCCTTTGACGGCTTCGATGATCGCCTCGATCGCTTCTTCGCCGAATTTCTCGGCACATTTTTCGGGGCCTTTGGCAAGGAGTTGCGCCGTCCAGCTGCTGGTGGGGTCGGCATCTTTGCGTGACGCGATCAATTGGGCAAGATCATCGAGTGTCATGGGCGGATCGCTATTCCTGCTTTGGCCATATGCGCCTTGGCTTCACCGATGGTGAAGGTACCGAAATGGAAGATCGAGGCGGCGAGCACGGCAGAGGCGCCACCTTCGACGACACCTTCGACCAGATGATCCAGTGTTCCGACGCCGCCAGAGGCGATCACCGGCACATCCACAGCGTCCGATATCGCGCGGGTCAGCGGCAGGTTGAAACCCGCTTTGGTGCCGTCACGGTCCATCGAGGTCAGCAGGATTTCACCGGCGCCTTTTGCGACCACCGTGCGGGCAAATTCGACTGCGTCGATGCCGGTTGCGCGTCTGCCGCCATGGGTGAAGATTTCCCATCTGCCGGGGGCCACGGTTTTCGCGTCAATCGCCACCACGATACATTGCGAACCAAAGCGCATTGCAGCTTCGGCGACCACATCAGGGTTGGCGACAGCGGCGGAATTGAAGCTGACCTTGTCCGCCCCCGCCAGCAACAGGTCGCGCACATCATGGTGCGTGCGCACCCCGCCGCCGATGGTCAGGGGCATGAAACATTGTTCGGCTGTGCGTGTGGCCAGATCGAACATCGTGCCACGGTTTTCGTGGGTGGCTTTGATGTCCAGAAACACCAGTTCATCCGCGCCCGCCGCATTATAGGCCATTGCCTGTTCAACAGGGTCGCCTGCGTCGATCAGGTCGATGAAATTCACACCTTTCACAGTGCGCCCTTCGGCGACGTCAAGGCAGGGGATGATGCGGGTTTTCAACATGGCGTGATCTCTAGGCGGAATGCACTGAAATTGGAAGGGGGACCGGATAGGGTGGGCGCATCATGGAAACTGACGAATGGAGAGCAGATGAGATTTATTCTTGCCGCGATCACCGCAACCTTTGCAACCGGCGTCTGGGCTGCGGATGTAACCAAGGCGTCGCCGCTGTCGGTGGCTGAAACTGCGGATGCGTTGGAGGCCGCGATTGCCGATGCAGGCGCGACCTTGTTCGCCCGCGTCGATCATGCTGCCGGGGCTGAAAGCGTGGACCGTGTTATCCCCGAGGCGCAATTGCTGATTTTCGGCAATCCTGCCCTTGGCACTGCCGCATTGGAGCAGGATATTCGCGCTGGTCTTGTCTTGCCGCTGCGCGTGCTGGTGTTTGAAGACGGCGATGGCAGCACCCAGCTGCTTTGGGCATCTGCCGAAGACATTTTCGACGGCTTCGATATTGCACCCGACGCAGAGGTTATAGGCCGCGTCAACGACGCGCTGGATAACCTGACCGGTACCGCCATTGCTGCCAACTAACCTGTAGACAGGGCCGAAAGTGCGGCGCGCAGGTCCAGCGCGCCGTCATAAAGTGCGCGACCCGAGATGGCGCCAGCGATGACGCCGGTGTCGCGCAGCGCCGTCAGATCGGCGAGCGACGACACACCACCAGAGGCGATCACCGGAATACTGACTGCGCGGGCCAGATCGGCGGTGGCGTCGATGTTGGGCCCTTTCATTGCGCCGTCGCGCATGATGTCGGTGTAGATGATCGCAGCGATCCCTGCATCTTCGAAGCTGCGGGCAAGATCTGTGACCATCACATCGGTTTCTTCGGCCCAGCCACGGGTGGCGACACGCCCATTGCGGGCATCAAGGCCGACGGCGACCTGCCCCGGGAAGGCGCGTGCCGCCTGCCGTACCAGATCGGGATTTTCAACCGCTACGGTCCCCAGAATCACCCGCGCGAGGCCCTTGTCCAGCCAAGCCTCGATCGTGGCCATGTCGCGGATACCGCCGCCAAGCTGCGCGGGAACTTTGCAGGCCTTCAAAATCGCCTCGACCGGCGCGGCGTTGACCGGCGTGCCTGCGAAAGCGCCATTCAGGTCCACCAGATGCAACCATTCGCAACCTGCATCGACAAAGGCGCGCGCCTGTGCTGCGGGATCGTCGTTGAACACAGTCGTCTGATCCATATCGCCATGCACCAGCCGCACGGCTTGCCCGTCTTTGAGGTCGATGGCAGGATAAAGGATCATGGGGGCAGCCTTTCGCTAGATTTGGCCCCGTTATGCATGGTGCGCGGGGGAATGCAACGCAGCGTCAGACTTGATTGCGCAAAACACTCGGGCGCAATCTATGCAGACGAAAACGGGGGAGGAGACCCAAATGAGACATTTGATTTTGGCTGCAGCTGCGGCTGTTGCGATGGCTGGTACTGCAATGGCGCAAGACGCGGCATTGGGCACATGGCAGACCGAGGTGGATGACGGCGCATTCGCCTATGTCACCATCGATACTTGCGGTGCGGCTGTTTGCGGTACGATTTCGCGCACCTTTAACAGTGAAGGCGAATACCAGTCGCCCAACATCGGGCGCCAGATCGTCATCAACATGGCGCCCAACGGCGACGGGTCCTATGACGGGCAGGTTTGGCGGCCATCCAATGACCGCATCTATACCGGCAAGATGGATGTGGCTGGCGACGCGCTGCGTTTGCGTGGCTGCGTGGCCGGTGGCCTGATTTGCGCCAGCCAGAACTGGGTGCGCGTGCAGTAAATTCACGATGGCCCCGCCAGACGGGGCCATTTGCGCTTTAGGCTGATCGCAGGCCGGTTTCGACAAGCAGACCACGGCGGCGGGCCTCGTAATAATAGCCGCGGGCATACCAGCCGACAGCATTGGCTTCGTTGCCGTCTGATACCAGCCACGCGCCGCGCAGGTATTTGCCAGCATATTTGAGATTGGTTTCCGCATCCAGCAGATCGCGCGGTTCACCGCGGAACCCCATGGTGCGGGCGGTCTGTGGGTGGATCTGCATCAGGCCATAGTAAGGGCCGTTGCGTGCCGCCGGATTATGCGTGCTTTCGCGGATGATGACGCGGTGCAGCAGGGTGACCGGTATATCATAGGTATCTGCATACTGGTTAATCAACGCCCGCAATTGCGGTGTTTCGTTCGGATGTAGTGGCAGGTTGCGCGAGGCAAAGGCAGCCCGCGCGCCCAATTCATTGTCGCGTCTCTGGACCTCGGGCGTGGCGCAGGCGGCGGTGGCGGCGATGCCGCCCAGCAGGATCAGGCGGCGTGAAAGGCGTGAAGCAGTCATGGTTAAGGTCTCCATTTCAGGAAATTGCCGATCATCCGCAGACCCGCGGACTGGCTTTTTTCAGGGTGGAACTGGGTGCCGATGATGTTGTCACGCCCGATAATCGCGGTGACATCACCGCCATAATCCACATGGGCCAGCCTTTGTGCAGGATCGGCGACCTGCATTGCATAAGAATGAACGAAATAGGCGTGTTCGCCTGTTATGATCCCGTCAAGCACCGGATGCGGATGGTCGATCACCAGATCGTTCCAGCCCATATGCGGTACTTTCAACTTGGGATCGTCGGGGGTAATCCGGCGGATGTCGCCTGCGATCCAGCCAAAGCCTTGAGTTTCCTCGTATTCGTGGCCAGTGCTTGCCAGCATTTGCATGCCGACGCAGATACCAAAGAATGGGACGGCACGGCGGATCACAGCATCCGTGATCGCCTCTGCCAGACCGGATTGGGCATAAAGCTGCGCCTGACAATGCGGGAATGCGCCGTCACCGGGCAGAACGATGCGGTCGGCACGGGCGACGACATCAGGATCGGCGGTGACGATGATCGGGCCGCTGCCTGTCTCTGACGCCATGCGTTCAAACGCTTTTTGCGCCGAATGCAGGTTGCCGCTGTCGTAATCAACAAGGGCGGTCGTCATAGGCTGCCTTTGGTCGAGGGAATCGCGTCAGCCTTGCGCGGATCGGTTTCCACCGCTTCGCGCAAGGCGCGCGCAACGGATTTAAACGCCGCTTCAGCGATGTGATGCGCGTTAAAGCCGTGCAGCCTGTCAATGTGCAGCGTGATGCCGCCATGCGTCGACAGGGCCTGAAAGAATTCGCGCACCAGTTCGGTGTCGAACGTGCCGATCTTGCCAAAAGGCAGGTCCAGATTGCAGATCAGATAAGGCCGCCCCGACAGATCAAGCGCTGTGCGCACCTGTGCGTCATCCATTGCCAGATGGCAGGCGCCATAGCGCCGGATGCCGCGTTTGTCGCCCAGTGCCTGCGTCAGCGCCTGCCCAAGGGCGATGCCCACATCTTCGACCGTGTGGTGATCATCGATATGCAGATCGCCCGTGGCGCGGATGTGCATGTCAATCAGCGCATGGCGCGACAATTGATCCAGCATGTGGTCGAAAAAGCCCACGCCGGTGATGTTGTCATAAACGCCGCTGCCGTCCAGATTGATGGTGACCGTGATATCGGTTTCCGCGGTCTTGCGGGTGATCGTGGCTGTCCGCGTCATTGCTGTCCCTTGCCTTGTTGGCCATGTCTATAGGGGTATCGAGGCCAAGCGCCAAGCCTCCTGACAAAGTGCCAGCGCTTTTCAGCAAGTTTTAAGGATTTGCTGCCAAGCTTGCCGCATCGCAGCCCTGTCAGGAGAATCCGATGAAAGCAATAATCTTGCGCGACAACGCCGCCGATGCGGTGCAAACAACCCTGCTATTGGCACGAAAGGGGTTTCAGACCTTTTGTGTCAGCAGCCGTGATATCGCCAAGGCAATGATCGACGCCGATACAATCGATCTGATGGTCATGGACGAACGGGTGGGCAAACACCTGACCCATTCGCTGGCTTTGTCGGCGGAACGGCGCAACCCGTATGTCAGCACGATCATCGTCACCGATCAGGGGGCAGAGGCGACAGATGACCTTTATGCACTGATTCCCAGTTTATACGCGCTGATCGGTACCCGGACGGGGGCGGATATGATGGGCCAGATCGTGCTGTCGGCTGTTGGCAATGCGGATGAGGCTGCACGCCGGATCGACCGCCGCCTTGCCGCCGAAGCGGCCGAGCTTGCAACACCTGTAGATGACGACCTTTGGGCGGATGAAGCAGATGATGATATTGCCGATGTCGTTTTTGCGGCACCTGCGATGCATGAAATCGCCGCAGCCTCGCGGGGCTGGGGGGATACGGCAGGACACCGGTTGCATCCGGTACAAGCAGGTCCGGCCTTTGTGCCGTCAGGCAACGTTTGTGCATGATCCACAACGCAAAAGGCCGCCCTGAAAGGCGGCCTTTGCAGCTGACCTTGCGGCCAGAGAACCAATTGGAGCGGGCGAAGAGATTCGAACTCTCGACCCTAACCTTGGCAAGGTTATGCTCTACCCCTGAGCTACGCCCGCATCCGTTTGGTAGGGCGTGAATTACAAATAAGCCGCGCGAACCGCAAGGCCAAAATCACCCCACCACCACTTTTTTCTTGATCGCAGTCGCAAGGGGCGGCGGGGTGAACCCCGCCCTACGGGATATGGCAGGGCGGGGTACGTCATTGGACGGTTGGTTTTACCGCGATGTCGGCCTCTGGCAGGAGTATTTGAAGAAATAAGAAACCGGGCAATGTGTTGCGTCTGCCCCGTTGTGAAAGGGCCCGTAAGGTGGGTCGTGACCCACCTTGCCGGTTGCTTATTCCAGTTCTACCAGCAAATCCTTGGCGTCGATCTGGCTGCCGGGCTGCACATTCACCGCCTTGATGACCGCGTCGCGTTCTGCGTGAATGCCGGTTTCCATTTTCATCGCCTCGATCGTCAGCAGCAAATCGCCCGCCTTGACCGATTTGCCCACGACCGCAGCGACACTGGCGACCACGCCCGGCATCGGTGCGCCGATGTGGTTGCCGTTGCCGTTTTCCGCCTTTGGCCGCTGCACCTTGTCCGCCGATGCCAGCCGGTTCATCACCCGGATCGTGCGGGGCTGGCCGTTGAGCTCGAAGAACACTTTGACCTCGCCATCCTCGTTGATGTCGGCGACGGCCTGCATGCGGATTTCCAGCGTCTTGCCGGGGTCGATTTCGGCGGCGATTTCTTCGCCCGGTTCCATCCCGTAAAAGAACGTGCGCGTTGGCAATGTGCGCACCGGACCATAGATTTCGTGGCGCGCGGTGTAATCGGTAAAGACCTTGGGATACATCAGATAGCCGTTGAGATCCTCGTCATCGATGATGACATCCTCGAACTTCGCTGCCAGTTCGGCCTTGGTTTTGGCCAGATCGACGGGGGGCAGCGATTTGCCAGGGCGTTCCGTCTGCGCCTTTTCCCCTTTGAGAATCTTTTTCTGCAAGGCCGCAGGCCAGCCACCGGGCGGTTGGCCCAGATTGCCGCGCATCATGTCGATGACGCTGTCGGGGAAGGACACATCGACCTTCGGGTCTTCGACCTGCTGACGGCTCAGGCCCTGACTGACCATCATCAAGGCCATGTCGCCCACCACCTTTGACGATGGCGTGACCTTAACGATATCGCCGAACATCTGGTTCACATCGGCATAGGTCTGCGCGACCTCGTGCCAGCGTTCTTCCAGCCCAAGTGACCGCGCCTGCGCCTTAAGGTTGGTGAATTGGCCACCGGGCATTTCGTGCAGGTACACCTCGGACGCGGGGGCCTGCAGGCCCGATTCGAAGGCGGTATAATGCGCGCGCACCTGTTCCCAGTAATTGCTAAGCTCGCGGATAGCGGCGATATCAAGGCCGGTGTCGCGGTCGGTGCCGCGCAACGCCTCGACAATCGAGCCCAAGGTGGGTTGGGATGTGTTGCCAGACAGGGCGTCCATCGCCGCATCGACGCAATCGACGCCTGCGGCTGATGCGGCCAGCACTGTGGCAATCGCGGCGCCGGATGTGTCATGCGTGTGGAAATGGATCGGCAGGCCGATTTCATCTTTCAGTGCTTTGATCAGCACGGTGGCGGCGGCGGGTTTCAAAAGGCCCGCCATGTCTTTCAGCCCCAGCACATGGGCGCCTGCGGCCTCTAGTTCTTTGGCCATGCCGATGTAATATTTCAGGTCGTATTTACTGCGTGCAGGGTCCAGCAGGTCGCCGGTGTAGCAGATTGTGCCTTCGCAGACCTTGTTCGCGTCGATCACCGCATCCATCGCGACGCGCATGTTTTCGACCCAGTTGAGGCTGTCGAACACGCGGAACACATCAACACCCGATGTCGCGGCTTGGGCAACGAAACTTTGCACAACGTTGTCGGGGTAATTCGTATAACCGACCCCGTTGGACGCACGCAGCAGCATTTGCGTCATGATATTAGGCATCACCGCGCGGATGTCGCGCAGGCGTTGCCACGGGCATTCCTGCAGGAACCGGTAGGCCACATCGAATGTCGCACCACCCCAGCATTCGACGCTGAACAGCCCGTGCATATTCGCGGCATAGGCGGGGGCGGCGTTGATCATGTCGATCGATCGCATCCGTGTCGCCAGCAAGGATTGGTGCCCGTCGCGCATTGTGGTGTCGGTGATTAATACTTGTTTCTGGTCGCGCATCCATTGAGCCACGGCTTCGGGGCCCTTTTCATCCAGAATGTTGCGGGTGCCGGGGGTCAGGTTGCTGGTCGGTTTCACCGGCGGGCGTGGCAGGCGGATATCTGCGGCTGGGCGCGGGCGGCCCGCTGTTTCAGGATGCCCGTTGACGGTGATATCGGCGATATAGGTCAGGATCTTCGTCGCGCGGTCGCGGCGTTTGGTGAAGGTGAACAGATCCGGTGTCTCGTCAATGAATTTGGTGTGGTATTCATTGTTCAGGAATGTCGGGTGCTTCAGCAGGTTTTCGACAAAGGCGATGTTGGTGGACACCCCGCGGATGCGGAATTCGCGCAAGGCGCGGTCCATCCGCGCAATGGCCATTTCGGGCGTGGGCGCGCGGGCGGTGACCTTGGTCAGCAGGCTGTCGTAATAGCGCGTGATCACAGCACCCGAATAGGCGGTGCCACCGTCCAGCCGGATGCCCGGACCAGTGGCCGAACGATACATCTGGATGCGCCCGTAATCGGGGATGAAATTGTTCTGCGGGTCTTCGGTCGTGACCCGGCATTGCAGGGCGTGGCCGTCGAGTTTGACGTCATATTGCGACGCGCAACCTGTCGCTTCGACAATGGATTTTCCTTCGGCGATCAGGATTTGCGCGCGCACGATGTCGATGCCGGTGACTTCTTCGGTCACCGTATGTTCGACCTGCACGCGGGGGTTCACCTCGATGAAAAAGAACTCGCCGGAATCCATATCCATCAGAAATTCGACGGTGCCTGCGCATTCGTAATTCACATGGGCGCAGATTTTCTTGCCCAGATTGCAAAGCTGTTCGCGCTGGGTTTCGGACAGATAGGGGGCAGGGGCGCGTTCGACGACCTTTTGATTGCGGCGTTGGACCGAACAATCACGTTCCCAAAGGTGGTAAATCTGGCCATGACTGTCGCCCAATATCTGCACTTCGACGTGGCGGGCGCGCATGATCATTTTCTCGAGGTAGCCTTCGCCGTTGCCGAATGCGGCCTCGGCCTCGCGTCGGCCTTCGCGGACTTTTTCTTCAAGTTCCTTTTCATTCATGATCGGCCGCATACCGCGCCCACCACCACCCCATGACGCCTTGAGCATCAGGGGATAGCCGACCTCTGCCGCCTCTTTGCGGATGGCGTCCATATCTTCGCCCAGCACCTCGGTTGCGGGGATGACCGGCACACCAGCCTCCATCGCGACGCGGCGCGCGCTGGCTTTGTCGCCAAGCTGGCGCATGGTTTCGGCCTTGGGACCGATAAATGTGATCCCGTTTGATGTGCAGGCATCCACGAAATCGGGGTTTTCGGATAGCAGGCCATAACCGGGGTGGATCGCATCCGCACCCGACATTTTGGCCACGCGGATGATTTCGTCGATCGAGAGATAAGCCGCGACCGGACCCATGCCTTCACCGATGCGGTAGGCCTCGTCGGCTTTGAAACGGTGCAGGCCCAGCTTGTCTTCCTCAGCAAAGACAGCGACCGTCTTTTTGCCCATCTCATTGGCGGCGCGCATGATGCGGATCGCGATTTCGCCGCGGTTGGCGATGAGAATCTTCTTGAAATCGGTCATAATGGTTCCTTTCGCAGTTGCAGCATTGGTAAGCAGCAAATTCGGGATCGTCTATAACGATTACTGCGGCTGGCGCAGACAACTAGGCAGTTCGCGCAAGCTGCGCGCGCCCAATTGCCCCATATTGCTGATCATATCCTGCCGCAGGATATCCAGCACATGCGCCGCCCCCGGTTCGCCCATGGCCGCCAGCCCATAGTGAAACGCACGCCCCAGCATGACGAAATCTGCACCAAGGGCGATGGCGCGCAAGACGTCCAGCCCGCCTTCGATGCCGCTGTCGAAGATCACTGGCAGATCGGTGGCAGCGCGGATCGCGGGCAGGGTTTCGATACTGGCAGGCCCGCCGTCGAACTGGCGGCCTGCATGGGTGCTGACCCAGACTGCATCGGCACCTTCATCGGTCAGGCGGGCTGCGTCTTCGGGGCGGCTGACGCCCTTGACGACTAGCGGACCATCCCAGGCGTCACGCAGGGATTTGAAATAATCCCAATCGGGCGAGGTGCGCAGAAGATAGCCGATATGCTGGTTGGCGGGCAGGGTGCCTTTGATATCACTATAACTTTCCATCAGTCGCAGACGGGGCATTCCGGTTTTGCGAATGCCCATCAGCCATGCCGGACATTGCGCTGCCTGTAATGCAAGCCTTGGGGTCAGACGCGGCGGTTGCGTCAGCCCACCGCGCGTTTGTCTTTCGCGTCGCGATGCCACCGGCACATCGACGGTCAGCACGAGCGTGTGAAAGCCTGCATTTTTGGCGCGGTTAAGGATATCTTCGCGGATTGCGGGGTCGCGCGGCGGATAAAGCTGGAACCAGCCTTGGTCACCGGCATGTGGGCCGACGGATTCGGGTAGTTGGCTGGCCACGGTGGACAGCGTGTAGGGGATGTTTTCGCGCGCAGCCGTCCGCGCCAGCATCTGTTCAGCCCCCGGCCAGATCAGCCCCGACATGCCAACAGGCGCTATGCCAATGGGCAGCGGATGGGTTTTGCCGAGCAACGTTGTCGTCAGGTCCGGCGTGAATTCGCCGTGCAGGATCGAGGGGTTCATCAGCACCTGATCAAGGGCGGTGCGGTTGCGGCGCTGCGTTGCTTCTACTCCGGTCGCGCTGTCGAGATATTCCCAGACAAAATGCGGAATACGGCCGCGCGCGCGGGATTTCAGATCGGCGATAGCGGGGTATTTTGCATGGGCGTTCATGCCGTGACGTTAGGGGGGATTTCCCGCCATTTGCAATGGCCGGGATGCCTCCGGCGGGGATATTTATGCTCGGACGATGGAAGGGAACGGAAGTAGAACAAGGCTTTTCATGGGGGCGCGATGGCGCTATGTCAGAGGGATGAATGATTTTTCCGAAGATGACGCCTTTGAAGCCGCCGCCATCCCGCTAAGCCAGCGCGCGATGGCGCGTCCTGCGATGCCTGCTGCCATGCCTTACCTTGACGGGCTGAACCCCGCGCAACGGCAGGCGGTTGAAACATTGGACGGGCCGGTTTTGATGCTGGCCGGTGCGGGCACCGGCAAGACCAAGGCGCTGACCAGCCGGATCGCACATATGCTGGCGACACGGTCGGCGCGTCCGCAGGAGGTATTGGCGGTCACTTTCACCAACAAGGCCGCGCGCGAGATGAAGCACAGGATCGCCGCACTGATGGGCGAAGCGGTGGAAGGTCTGCCGTGGCTTGGCACCTTCCATTCGGTCAGCGCGAAACTGTTGCGCCGCCATGCCGAGCTGGTGGGTTTGCAGTCGAGTTTTACGATTTTGGACAGTGACGATCATCTGCGCCTGCTGAAACAATTGGTTGTGGCGTCGGATATCGACGAAAAGCGCTGGCCGCCAAGGATGTTGTCGGGAATTATTGATGGCTGGAAGAACAAGGCGCTGACACCTGACAAGGTGCCAGTGGCCGAAAGTGGTGCGTTTGACGGTAAAGGTATTGACCTTTACGCCGCCTATCAACGCCGGTTGCGGGACCTGAATGCAGTCGATTTCGGCGATATCCTGCTGCATATGGTCACGATTTTCCAGAAACACCCCGATGTGCTGGCAAGCTATCAGACGCGGTTTCGCTATATTCTGGTGGACGAATATCAAGATACCAACGTCGCCCAATATCTGTGGCTGCGGTTGCTGGCGGCGGGGCATAAAAATATCTGCTGCGTGGGCGATGACGATCAGTCGATCTATGGCTGGCGCGGTGCCGAAGTCGGCAATATCCTGCGGTTCGAGGCGGATTTTCCGGGGGCCCACGTCGTCCGTCTGGAAGAAAACTACCGATCTACCCCGCATATTCTGGCTGCTGCATCAGGGGTGATTGCCGCCAACAAGGGGCGGTTGGGCAAGACGCTGTTCACCTCGGTCAAGGAAGGCGAAAAAGTCCGCCTTATCGGCCATTGGGATGGCGAAGAAGAAGCCCGCTGGATTGGCGAGGAGATCGAGGCAAGCCAACGCGGGACGCGTGGCATGGCGCCGATGGGTCTTGATTCGATGGCGATCCTTGTGCGCGCCAGCCACCAGATGCGCGCCTTCGAGGATCGGTTTCTGACCATCGGTCTGCCCTACCGCGTCATCGGTGGCCCGCGATTCTATGAACGCATGGAAATCCGCGATGCGATGGCCTATTTCCGTCTTGCCGTGTCGCCTGCCGATGATTTGGCGTTTGAACGCATTGTGAATACGCCAAAGCGGGGGCTTGGTGACAAGGCGATCCAGACGATCCAGCGCACCGCGCGCAGCAATGGCGTGTCCTTGGTTGAAGGCGCGCGGCTTGTTTGTCAGGGCCGCTTGCTGGGCGGCAAGGGGCTGAAGGAATTGACTGAACTGGTCGCAGGTCTGGACCGCTGGCATGCGCAGGTCCGCGCAGAAGCCGACACCCATGTCGAACTGGCCGAGATGATTTTGGACGAATCCGGTTACACCGGTTTCTGGCAGAACGACAAAACGCCAGAGGCGCCGGGCCGGCTTGAAAACCTGAAAGAACTCGTCAAAGCGCTGGAGAATTTCGAGAATCTGCAAGGGTTTCTCGAACATGTCAGCCTGATCATGGATAATGAGACCGAAGAACAGGGCGAAAAGGTCAGCATCATGACCTTGCACGCCGCCAAGGGGCTGGAGTTTCCGTCTGTGTTTCTGCCGGGCTGGGAGGACGGGTTGTTCCCGTCGCAACGCTCGATGGATGAAAGCGGGCTGAAAGGCTTGGAAGAAGAACGCCGCCTTGCCTATGTCGGCATCACACGGGCCGAGGAATTGTGTACGATCTCCTTTGCCGCCAATCGCCGCGTTTACGGTCAGTGGCAATCGCAGATGCCGTCGCGGTTTATTGATGAATTGCCAGCCGATCATGTCGAGGTGCTAACGCCGCCGGGTCTTTACGGAGGGGCCTATGGTGCGGCGGGTATGGCGGCCAGTGCCTCGCCCGCGATCATGGGGGCTGCGGGGTCGAACCTGCACCAAAAGGCGCATGATGCCGATGTATATAATTCCCCTGGCTGGCGGCGTTTGCAGAATCGCAGTGCGCAGCGGGGCATGGCGATGCCGTCCGAGGCGCGCAACATGACGATTGATGCGACCGCTGTATCGGCGTTCGGCGTCGATGACCGCGTGTTTCACCAGAAATTCGGATATGGTGCCGTGCTGGGGATCGAAGGCGACAAGCTGGAAATCGCTTTTGACAAGGCGGGCACCAAACATGTCGTCGCGCGGTTCATCGTCAGTGCCGATTCGGCGGATGATGTGCCGTTTTAGGCGACCAGCATCGGCCAAAGTGACCCGACCAGCAGCACCGCCATCGTCACGTTGAACACCCGCAAGCGGCGCGCAGTGCCAAGCCAGCGGCGCACTTGCACACCGATCCATGCCCAGATCGTCACGGCGGGCAGGTTCGTTGCAGCAAAGGCTGTGGCGACGATCAATGCCCCGATTGCGATGTTGCGGTCCTGCGGTGCATAGGCGCTGATCGCGGTGATCGCCATGAACCACGCCTTGGGGTTGACCCATTGGAATGCGGCTGCCTGCAGGAAGGTAAAGGGTTTGCCGGTGACTTCTTTCGCCTCTGGCGGGACTGCGTTGGCGATTTTCCACGCCAGCCACAGCATATAGGCAGTGCTGAGCACTTTCAGAATCAGGTTGAGGGCAGGGTAGCTGTCGAACACCTGCAACAAGACAACGCCAACCATCCAGACCATGAATGCATGACCCAGCGATATGCCCAGCACATGCGGCACCGTCCGGCGCAGGCCGTAATTGGCCCCAGAGGCCATCACCATCAGGTTATTGGGCCCCGGTGTCACGGAACTGGCAAAGGCAAAGCCCATGAGGGCGATCAGGATTTCAAAGCTCATCGGCTAGCTATGGCGGGACGTGCAGCCGGGCACCAGACATAAAAAAGCGGCCATGCCCGGGAGGAGGTGGACATGACCGCTCTTATGATCAGCGCCTCCTTGCGTCTCGGGAGGAGAAGAAGCAAGGCGCGTCCTCGCCAACTTTGCCCGGGAGGAGGTGGGCGCCGTCGGCGGTATCATCGGTTCCAACCCGGGAGGAGGTGGGCGGTTCCGAAACTTGTGTCTTAAAGTGGCGGCACCCGGGAGGAGGTAGGTGCCGCCACCTTAATATTGGCCCGCAGCCCTGGGAGGAGGTAGGGCGGGGCCTGTCAGATCTGCCTTTTCAGGGAGGAGGCAGCAGATCCGATTCTTGAATTACTTGCCGTATGCGGCTTCGAGCGCGATGGCCCGGATGTCAGAGCGTGACAGCCCCAGATCGTTCAGATCGCGGTCGGACAGGGCGTTCAATTCGCGCAGCGTTGTCATGTAGACATTGCGCTTTGCCAACTTGTCGGACAGGTTGGCGCGAAAGCCGGACAGGCGATCAGCGAAGGGGATGTTCGCAGGAAGCGTGATGTTAAAAGTTGTCATTGTTCTACTCGTCTATTTGTTTCTGCGGCGCGGTGGCCGTTTTGCTTGTGACCAATATGTATGACGATGCTGCAGTTGCACAATGGCCGAATGGGCAATGCTGCTATGCAGAAAGTGCATAAGTATTGCTGACCTAACGTCATAAATTTGTTGCAAATTTAAGCAGGTGCGGGGCAGCCCTTGCGGATTGCCTAAAACGTGCCAGAACATGTCTGAAATTCAGGCACTATATAAACGGAGGCTTTGTCATGGCCCTTTCGCGCGACGAAATTCTTTCTGCACTTTCACGGATCGCCTTGCCGGATGGTGGCGATATCGTGTCGCGCGACATGGTCCGTGCCCTGCGGATTGACGCAGACAAGGTCAGTTTCGTGATTGAAGCGGCTGATCCGGCAGAGGCAGCACAGCTTGATAGCGTGCGCCGTGCGGCGGAACAGATCGTGCAGGCTTTGCCGGGGGTCAATCATGTCTCTGCGGTATTGACGGCGCATGGTCCGGCGCCGAAACCTGCCGCGCCACCATCGCTGAAGGTCGGGCGTCACCCGACACCGCAGTCAGGCCCCGCCAAGGTCAGTGGTGTAGACCGTATTCTGGCGATTGGGTCTGGCAAGGGCGGGGTGGGCAAATCGACCGTGTCATCCAATCTTGCTGTCGCATTGGCGCGGCAGGGTCGGCGTGTCGGTCTGCTTGATGCCGATATCTATGGCCCCAGCCAGCCGCGGATGATGGGTGTCAGCAAGCGCCCTGCCAGCCCGGACGGCAAAACAATCATGCCTTTGCATGCGCATGGCGTCACGATGATGTCGATCGGGCTGATGGTCGACCCCGACAAGGCCGTGGTCTGGCGCGGCCCGATGCTGATGGGCGCTTTGCAGCAGATGCTGGGGCAGGTGGCCTGGGGCGAGCTTGATGTTCTGCTGGTCGATTTGCCGCCTGGCACTGGCGATGTGCAATTGACGTTGTGCCAGAAAACCGAATTGACTGGGGCGATCGTGGTTAGCACACCGCAGGACGTGGCGTTGCTGGATGCCCGCAAGGCGCTGGATATGTTCAAGACGCTCAACACGCCTGTTCTGGGCCTGATCGAAAATATGTCCACCTATATCTGCCCGCAATGCGGACACGAGGCGCATATCTTTGGCCACGGCGGTGTTGCAACCGAGGCAGAAAGAATCGGCGTACCTTTCCTTGGCGCTTTGCCGCTTGATCTGGACACACGTCTGGCAGGGGATGCCGGCACCCCGATTGCCGCGGGCGATTCCCCGATGGCAGAGGCTTACGCAGCCCTGGCCCGCCGTCTTGTCGCAGGCGGCATGGCGTGATCACGATAAGGCAGGCCGTCGCGGATGATTTCGACACCCTGTGGCCTGTCCTGCGCGATGTTTTTCGCGCTGGCACGACATATGCCGTTGATCCCGCGATCAGCAGGGATGCGGCCTTTGCCTATTGGATGCAGCAACCGGCGGCGACCTATGTCGCATTGCTGGATGATGTGATCGTTGGCACCTATTACATACGCACGAACCAGCCGGGCGGTGGCGCGCATATCTGTAACTGCGGATATATCGTGTCGCCTGCAGCGCGCGGGCAGGGGCTGGCCGCGCAAATGTGCCTGCACAGTCAGGATGTGGCCCGCGCGATGGGTTATCTGGCGATGCAGTTCAATTTCGTGCTGGCCAGCAATGCCGGCGCAGTCCGGCTGTGGCACAGGCTTGGTTTTGCAACCGTCGGCACGATCCCGAATGCCTTTCGTCACCCCGATCAGGGCTTTGTCGCCGCCTATGTCATGTACAAGGCGCTGAGCTAATCGGGAATTCATGGAATCGATCACGGATCCGAATCATTTCGTGATCGTCTGTGAGCTTGGATTCGGGTCACACCCTGTGAATATGGG
>PUNR01000377.1 GCA_003551805.1 Loktanella sp. | reverse complement strand
ACCGTAAAACTGTCACTGATCGGTGCGACGCTGCTGTTGTTCGTGTTCCTGCTGGGCAGCTATGTCACCGTCGTCGTCTTTGCAGAACCCGCCAAACAGACGACTGCCGTCGCGGTTTACGAAAGTGTGCGGGGATCGACGCTGGACGCGCCGTTCGGTGCAGCGCAGGCGGTGATCCTGCTGGTTACTGCGGCGGGGTTTCTGGCCATCGCCCAATGGCTGACCAAAAGATCGGAGGCCCGCTGATGCGCCGCACAATGGGACATATCTTCATGGCGCTGTCGGGGTTGGTTCTGGCCTTGCCAATTATAATCGTGGCGGGTGCATCGTTGAACGGCGGGCGCACCATGTTATTCCCGCCAGAAGACCCCAATTTCGCGCGCTTCGCCGAATTCTTCGTGACCGAGACGATCTGGGTCCGGGCCTTGCAGAATTCGCTGATCGTGGCCTTTGGCGCTGCGACCTTGGCGGTGTTGCTGGCATGGCCGCTGGCCTATCTACTTTGGGCGCGGGGGAGTAAACTGTCCAAGCTGCTGGCCGGGCTTGGGTCGCTGCCTTTTGCGCTGCCGCCTATTGTCTTTGGCGTGGGGCTGGGGTTCATGTGGGCGTTTACCGGCAATCTTGGGGCATTGTGGGTCGGTATCGTCAGCCATGCGGCGTTGTTCATGGCGCTGCCGTTGGTGACCATTTCGATCGGCTTGCAGTCCATCGACCGCGCGCATCTGGATGCTGCCGCCACCATGGGCGCGACCGAGGCGGTCACCTTTCGCACCGTAATTCTGCCGCAGACGCTGCCCTATTCGATCTCGGGGTTCTTTTTCGCGCTGGTGCTAAGCTTTAACGAATTCATCGTGATGTTCTTCGTCTCGGCCTCGGCCTATGCGACGGTCACGCTGCAGATATTCAATTCCCTGCGCAATGGCTACACCCCGACAATGGCGGTGGCCGCTGTGCTGTTCATCACCGTTTCCATCGCCGTCTTTTCCGCAGTTGCCCGCTGGGGCGACCTGCCGCGTCTGATGGGCGCAGATCAATCCCGCAACTGAAGGAGGTTTCCAATGCCACGCCAACCCATGCTTGTCGGACAGCCGGTCTTGATCGTTGTCGATATCCAGAAAGCGGTATTTCTGGATCAATCCAACGGCATTCCGGCTATGCCCGGTTACCGCGCCAATATGGAACGCGCACGCCGCGTTGTTGATGCGGCACATGACGCGGGTATTCCGGTCGTATTCATTCAAGAAATCCACCGCCGTGACATGGTGGATTATGGCCGCGAACTTGACGGGACCGAAGATGTGCATTGCATGGACGGCGACCCCGGCACCCCTGTTGCCTTTGACGAAATGGGCTATCAGCCCGGCGATTACTTTATCCACAAGCGCCGCTATTCGGCGTTTTACGGGACCGAGCTGGAAATCCTGCTCAAAGGTCTGAAGGCGCAATCGCTGATCCTGATCGGCGGGCTGACCGATGTCTGCGTGCATTACACTTTCGCGGACGGGCATCAGGGGGATTACTATTGCCGCGTTGTGGGCGATTGCGTCGCCGGTTCCTCGACCGAGGCGCATGACGCGTCACTGAAAGCGATGGAGTATCTGCAGACCGGCGCTGTCGTGACCGCCGACCAGATCACCGCTGAGCTGGGAAGGTTGCAGGTGGCCGCTGCGTGATTACGACCGCTGATCTGCAAGGCCATTGGCGGCGCGACTGGATCAAAGCGCCGGAGTTCGACGATACCACGACCCGTGTGCATTGGCTGCAGGCCGGTGCGCTATTCGCTGATCTTCGGGTGCCTGCCGATCTGCCCGCGCTGCAGGGTGGCTGCCTTGCCGATCTGGACGCCGCGACACTGCAATCCTTGCTGCGGGTTGAGGGTTTCGCGGGCGAGATCACAGTCACGGATGGCCAATGCACATGGCACCGCGCGATCAACTGGCAAGGCGCTTTGGCCCGCCCCGATGTGGGGGCCATGTGGTTCGATGGCGATGTGCTGATCGAGGATGGCGTCCATGCCGACTACCGCGAAGCATGGCTAGCCGAACCCACCGCACCGTTGCGCGGGCATCGCATCGCTTGGGGCGACATGACCGGCGTGCTGGTGGAAAGCGACGATTGTTTCCTGTTGGGCATCGGACCCGTGCCAATGGACCGTTCGCCGCGAGAGACCTTTGCCAGTTTCTATGCGCTGGGCACATGGGACGGTGTGCAGGGTATTGCGGAACTTGCCACCGACCCTTTTGCAACGGGCAAACCCGTTCTGGAACGTGCGAACGACAATTTTGTCTGGCATGCGCCCCTGTTTACCGGCGGCACTGAAGCCCGCCCCTTGATGAAAGTCCGCTGACATGCAGCTTCCCGTTGCCGATAACTGGTTCACCGCAAAGCAGGTCGGTCCTGATGTCACCCTGATCCTCGAGCCGCATGTGCATGTGCTTGAACAGGCGAATATGTTTCTGGTGCAGGGGCGCGACCGCGACCTGATCCTTGATACCGGTATGGGGATCGTGCCTTTGCGTCCCTTCCTCGACACATTGCGCGCCGATCCGGACAAAGAAATCATTTGCGTGTCCACCCATACCCATATCGACCATATCGGTGGCGTGCATGAGTTTGAAACCCGTCTGGTCCATCCGACCGAGGCAGAAGAGATGGCGGCACCTTCGGGCCTCACCTCGCTTTACCGCGACGACATGCCAGCCCGTCTGATCCAGACATTCCTTGATGCAGGCTATCCGCCCTTAGACGAAGTGTTGATCGACGCGCTGCCCTATGCGGGCTATGACCCCCGATCATACGTGCTGCGCGGCGCGCCTGCTACAGGGATGCTGGAAGAAGGCGACACCGTCGATCTGGGCGATCATCTGTATGAGGTGGTCCACCTGCCCGGCCATTCGCCGGGCGGCATCGGATTATATGAACGCGCCACGGGTGTTCTGTTCGCAGGCGATGCGATTTATGACGGACCGCTGATCTATGACGGGCCGGGCATGTCGGTGCCGGATTATCTGGACACTTTTGCCAAACTTCGCGCGCTGGACCTGTCGTTGGTCCACGGCGGACACAACCCCAGCTTCGGGCAGGAACGGTTGGGGCAGATCATGGAACATTACGAGGCGATCTGGCGAGGTTAAGGATGTCAGTGGCCTGAGGGTTGGTGTGTGGCGCGGTATCACCCGCGCCCACCATCCGGGGAAACATCGGCTATTGTTCGTCGGCCCCTAAGGTTTCAAAACGCAACCCGACGGCGGTGCGCGTTTCAAAGCCACGCCAGTAGCTATGCTCCGGCATTTCCGTGCCATCTTCATTCAGCGCCACAACACCGTCAGCGGCCACCTGCACCAGATCAAGATAGGCGGCCTTGTCGGTATCGCCCTTCAGATGAAGGTCCAGAAACGCGGTGACAAAGTGCTGGGCGATATTGTTCATGCGCAACGTGTCCCAGACAGCATCGGCGTAATGGTCAAACACGATCGTTTCCGCGCCCTCGCCTAACTGCCAGCTTTCTTGCGGGGCCGGCATCGGGGCGGCGGCGTTGTGATTGGCATTTTCGAATGTCAGCAAATGACGCGTGGTGCCGCTGGCCTGTTCGAATATCCGGCGCATGGCGGGGTAGTCGGACACATCGTCGATGGACCCTGCCATGATCATGGTCGGTTTGCGCAGGCCCGCCAGACCTGCCTCGTCCCAGATATCATGCTGTCGGCCCCATGGACCAATCGCGATCACCGCTTTCAAGCGGTCATCCATCAGGTCCTCGTGGCTTTCGGACCCAGCCAGATTGCTCGCCAGCAGACCTTGTGGCGTGCCCCACGGAAGATCGACCGCGGTCTGGCTGACACCGGCACCACCAAAGATCAGTGCGCCATAGCCGCCCATCGAGTAACCGATCACGCCAGTATTGTCGGCGTCGATGATCGTCGCCAGATCGGGTGCCATGTCGTCAAGCTTTGCCATTTGGCTAAGTACGAATTGCTGATCCAGCGGACGGTTCATCAAGGTCGAGCCGAATGCTGCCTGATCGGAATAAGTGCTGTCAGTATGGTCGATCGACGCCACGACATATCCTTTGGATGCCAGATTTTCCCCCAGATGCGCCATCAGGTAACGGTTGCCCGGATAGCCATGGCTGATAATCACCAAAGGATAGCGGCCGTCAGCCGCCGGACCCGCATCGCGGGTGGCCCGCCCTGACAGCGTGGTTGCTGTCATCCCGTCGCGGATTACGGTGTCATAGCTTGTGCCCGGCGCGGTGCCCTGTGCTGCGGGGTACCAGACCTCGACCGTCAGCGCGCGGTCGTAACGGGGTGTTCCGTCTTCCGTCACATTCACTATGTCGATCTGATCGGCATGGCTGAACATCAGGGT
>PUNR01000420.1 GCA_003551805.1 Loktanella sp. | reverse complement strand
GTTTCCGTGGTTGCGGTTTGTGCATGGGCAACACCCATGGATGTTGCGGCGACAAGTGCGGTCGTCAGCATAAGATTTTTCATTTCGAACTCCTATTGTATTGGCCATCGTGTGGCTCTGGTATTGAAACGCCAAACTGAACGGGCAGTTCCAAAAATAAAAAATTAATTGCGGTATTTTGCCTCAGGCTAAAAACGAAAACCCCGCCTTTATGGGCGGGGTTTGCTGCATCGTTTATTTGGAATAGTCAGCGCCGTTCGCGCGACCTTTCTCTTGATGGCTTGTCACCGACATCGTCAAACGCGCCCGAAGGTGCCTGATCTTCGTGTTCGATCTTTTGCATCCCAAGGTCAGGTGTCTTGTCGGTGGGATAAGACACCGGTTTCGCGTTCTTCTCTTTCGTCTCCAGCGCGGCTTTCGAAAGTTCTTCCTGGGTTGGTGCGTCTTTTTCGGTGTCTTTGGTCATGGTCTTACCTTTCGGTTAATGGGCTTGCAGGGTCGGCGGCGCCGCGCCCGTCACATCTTTTTGGGACCAGCCAAAAACCATATGATCAGACCGACAACAGGGAACAGCAATACAAGCAGGATCCAAAGAACCTTCTGCCCTTGCGAGGCGCCCGATCCCAGAATGGACACGGCGGCCCAAACGACCAAAGCAAGGTGTACGAGGCCAAGAATACCAGTAAAATTCGCGTTCATTTGTCACGTTCCTCATTAAGTGATTTGACGTTTCCAACGCGAAGCCTATCGATTTGTTCCGTTATAAGTCGATTTATATCACGCCACCCCGCACAACGGCCCGTGCCAGTTTGCGATAGCCCGCAACATTGGCCGCACGGCGATAGTCGATACCACCATCGGCGGTACAGCAACTTGCGCGTTCGGATTTTAGGCGGTCGTGAATATCGCACATGATCCTTTGCAGGGCAGTATCGACGCGGTCAGGCGACCAACGGTCAAAGCTGGCGTTTTGTTGCATTTCAAGCCCCGAAACGGCGACACCACCTGCATTTGCCGCCTTGCCCGGGGCCTGCGTCACGCCTGCTTTGGCAAGATGTGCCTCTGCCTCGGCGGTGAGGGGCATGTTGGCGCCTTCTGCCAGAAAGCGGCATCCGCTGTCGGCAAGCGCCTTGGCGTCGTCAAGCTCTACCTCGTTCTGGGTGGCGCATGGCAGGGCGACGTCAGGTTCTGTGCCCCACGGGCGTGTATCGGCCATAAACCTGACGCCCAGATCCTTTGCAGGGTTAAATGCTGCGTCGCCCTTCGCGGACAATACCCAGTCAAGCGCATCGGCGGTAAACCCGTCTGCGGCATACCAGGTGCCCGCACGGCCAGACATAGTGGTCACTTTGGCGCCCATTTGGATCGCCTTGCGTGCGGCGTGGCTGGACACGTTACCGCGGCCTGACAGCGCGATCCGTTTACCTTCAAGGTCCATATCCTGCTCGGCCAGCATCGCCGCGGTAAAATAGATCAGGCCGTAACCTGTCGCCTCGGCGCGGATATCGCTACCGCCAAGCGACAGGGGTTTGCCTGTCATCGCGCCACCCCAGCGCCTTGCGTATTGCATCCATGCACGCTGCATCAGCCCGATTTCATCACCGCCCACGCCGATATCACCTGCAGGCACATCGCGGTCGGGTCCGATATGGGCGGACAGTTCCCCCATAAAGGCCTGCGCAAAGCGTTCGATTTCGGCGGGCGAACAACCGGACGGGTCAAAATCGGCACCACCTTTGGCCGCACCAAGCGGCAGGCCCGTCAGCGCGTTCTTGAACGCCTGCTCGAACGCCAGAAACTTGAGAACCGACGCGTTCAGCCCCGGTGTCCAGCGTAACCCGCCCTTGTATGGCCCAAGCAGGTTTGAATGTTGCACGCGCCAGCCACGGTTGATCTGCACATCGCCTGCATCATCACGCCATGTGATCCGGAAACTGATGATGCGGTCAGCCTCGCACAGTCGTTCAAGCACGCGGGCAGCGGTAAAATCGCTGCTGGCTTTTTCGATAGTCAGGACGTCGCTGGCCACCTCTTTGACGGCTTGCAGAAATTCATCCTCGCCCTGATGGCGGGCGGTGATTGTTTCCATGAACTGGTCAAGCAGCGTTTCGGATCGTGTGGTCATCGTCGTCCTTTCGGTAAAATAATCAGGCCAGCGACAGCGCCAGCCAACCGGCAAGAACAATCGCGAGCACGGTCAGAAAAACAGCAAGTATCAGGGCAAGTTTTGGGCGCATTGTCAGACCAGTTCAAAAATTTCGTTGTCGATATGGTGCTCGGCAACGCCAAGGTCTTGCAGTGCATCGGTCACCGCCGCAATCATCGGGGCGGGCCCGCACAGAAGATGTGGCCAGTCGCGGGTCTGGTCTGACAAATGTCGTTTCAGAACAGCGTCATCGATATGGCCGCTTTCGCCGTCCCAATCGTCAGGCGGATCATCCAGAACATGGACAATCGTCAGATCAATGCGGTCTTGCATCGCGGCGAGCTCGTCGCGGAAACTGACCTCGTCCCATGACGGATTGCCGTAGATCAGGATGACCGGGCGCGTGTCACCGCGCGCCTCCAGTGCGTGCAGGTTGGAAAGGATCGGCGTGATGCCGACACCGCCAGCGATCATGACGAAACCGTCGGCCTCGGCCATCCGGTCAATCGAAAATGCACCATAGGGCCCGTCAACGTATGCGCGCGCGCCAACAGGTGTTTTCGCAAGATCGCTGCTGTGGTCGCCCAAGGGCTTGATCGAAAATGCGATGTTCGGGCCTTTTTCGGGTGCGGTCGAAATCGTGAAAGGATGTTCGATCAACGAATAAGGTGACCGTTCAATCTTGAGCCATGCAAATTGTCCGGGCTTCCAGTGGTGCAGCCCGCGCCCTGTCGGGGCGAGTTCGAGCGTATGCACGCCGCCCCGTTGGGCGGTGTTCGACACGACGTGCCACGGATTGCGGGATTGCCACCAAGGCCGCAGGACATGCGTATAGACAAGAACGCCGATGAACCCGACAGTCACACCCAGCCAAAGCAGGCGCTTGGCGTTCGTGTCAGTCAGGTTGCCTACGCCCAGCACATGGGCAACAGCGGCAGCCATGCCGGCCAAGGCCAACGCCAAATGCAATCCGCGCCACCACTCGTGCCGCAGGTGCAGGCGTTTGCGAAACTCAGATGTGACAATCAGCAGCACGAAAGACCCCATCGCGACGCGGCCTGCTGTCAGTTCCCAGCGCGCCTCTAGCGGATTCAAAACGCCTAGGGCGGGCTGGTGAAAAACATACAGCAGTGCGAAATGTGACAGCATCAGCGCGACTGCGCCCCAGCTCATGTAGCGGTGCGCCAGATAGATGATGTCGGCGCCGAATGGGTGCGTAATCCAGCGCAGGCGGCCAGTCATAGCAAACTGCAACGCGATGATCGCCAATGCACCAAACCCAAGGCCCATGCTGAAATCCCAGATCAGCCCTCCTGACGGCGGGCGTGGCCCTGTGATCAGTATGATGAACGGTGCGGCAACGCCCAGAATTGCAATCGCAAGAATGGCGGTGCCATGCGCCCAGACCGCTGTCGGGCGGTCATGAAGGGGTTGCCGGTCCTTTGCGGGATCGGCGGATTTCTGAGGGCTGGCATCCATGAAGCCTTAACAACTGGCGCTGCCGATGGTTCCCGCCAGCAACAGGTTATTCCGGGGACTTGGTGCCAATCTGGTAATCAAAAACCAGCTTGCCGCCGTGCCAGCCTGTGACAGCGGTGAATCCAGCTGCGACAAAAGACATCAGCAGGCCAAACGGCAGCACCGCGGCTTCGTAATCACCGATCCGCCAAGCCCAGTTCATGCCAAGCAAGGACAATAGCATCACCGCCAGAATGAAATGAGTCCAGCTGGCAGACCGCGTGCGGATACCGCGCACCAACAGCAGTTCGACCGTGCCGGTTATGCCGGCCACCACACCCATCAAAAAGCCGCCAAAGGCCGCCCATCCTGCTGCGCGCGCCCAGAATGCATCACCGGTCCACCAATACAACAGATCTGCCCCAAGAACGGACATGGTTAAGGCGATAGGAAAGGCGACCAGCATCGCATGCAGTGGGTGCCCTGAAATCGCGATCCGCGATTCCGTTTCGTGCAGTGCGCGGTGTTCTTCGACAGGGTCATGCAATTTCGTTTCTGACTTGGTCATTCGCTTTGCTCCGTCGGTGGTGCGTTCAATCCGCGGTCTGCGATACGCAACCTGATTTCCCAAACCGGGCCGTCTGGCCCCTCTGCCGGGCCGGATTCCAGCTCTGCGCCGATTTGCAAAGCGAAAGCCGTCATCAATTCACGCCCAAGGCCGGTGTCACGTTCGGCCGCCTGTTCAGCAGACATGTCGTTCCGCACGATCATTTCAACTGCGCCTGAATCAGCGTGGATACTTGCCGCGATGGTCGGCGTCGTCGTATCGGGCGTTGGTGATGCGTATTTCAACGCGTTAGTCAGTGCTTCGGCGAACAGCATCGCCATTGGAATGATCTTTTCCGCGGGCAGGGAAACCGGATCAAATTCGGTAACAATATCGACCTCGCGGCGGTTGGCGCCGGAAAGGGTGATCGTATCGCGCAGGATGCTTTGCAGAAATGCAGTGGCGTCAATGTTCGACACGCGCGTGTCTTCGTAAAGCGCACGGTGGATTGATGCCAGCGCACGGACACGGGCCTGCACCCCCTTTAGAATGGTGCGTGCTTCGGGGTCGCTTAGCCGCCGCATCTGCAAATTCAGGATCGACGCGATCAATTGCAGGTTATTCTTGACGCGATGATGCACTTCTTTCAGCAGGACCGTCTTTTCCTTCAGGGCCTGTTCAAGCTCGTCTTCATCGCGGCGGATCAACCGGGCCATTTTGGAAAAAGTTGAATCGATTTCGCGCAGCTCTGTCGGGGCATCATCGGGCAGACGTTCAAAGTCATCACGATTGCCAAGAGCAAAGCGCCGCAGTTGGACATTGATATGTTTCAGATGCCGTACCACCAGATAATGCACGGAAAGCATCAGCACCCCGATTGACGCGATCCACATCGCGATAGGCAGGGCCAGTCTGCCAAAGGGCGGCGAAAGCAAAACGCTGACCTTCGAAGGTTCCCAACTGCCCAACGCATAAAGCTGTCCTGGCATCAGTGTGACGACCGAGAACACGCGCTCTACCCCGGTCATGCTGGCCCTCGTGAACACGCCTTCGCGTTCTGCGATCAGCGCTTGCAGTTCTGATGCGGATGGCAATAATTCTGATGCTTCGGGGTTGTCCGACGATGTCAGCGTCTTGCCTTCACCATTCACAAGATAAACAAGCTTCAGGTCGCCTGATGCATCCGGCTGCGTTGCAATCATGTTCAGCGTGTTGTCTGCAATAGATATCGTCAGCGTCCCGACAAATTCAGCGCCGCGATATACTGGACGGTTCACCAGCACGACAGGCATTCCCGTCACGCGGCCCTGTGCCTGAAACGCGTAGGTTGTCTGCGTGCCGCCGGGGCGAATACCGAACCCAAGGTCTTCGCTGAAGTCTACGCCTTCGCCTTCAGACACACACCGCATTGTGCCGTTTGCTTCGATAAAACCAGCGAAAGCGTAAAAGTTTGCATCGTTTATGAAGTTTTCCAGCAGGTCGGAACAGGCACCTGGATCGTCAACCAGCGATACGACGGTTGGCGCAATTGATGCGCCGGCCTGCGCTGCACTGGTAAGCAACGCGCGCTGACCGGTTGTCGCGTCGACAGTGCGGCGGATAATCTGGGCCTCGTTGGCTTCCTTCTGTGTCAGGTAGCTGAAGTACTCAGCATACAGCGCAACAGACCCAAGCGGCACAATAGCCAGCGTCAGGATCACAGCTAACCGAGCGGCAAGCCTGTTGCTGAAAATCTGCTTTGGCACAATAAGTTACCGCCTGTTTGTTTCTACCTCCAACTGACTACGCCCCCGGTTCGGGGTGCTTGGAATATTCAGTCGTGGCTTGGTCGGGATCGCGATTCTTTCTGTCGCAATGCATCAAGAAGTTGGGTCAGAGTGTCCGGCAAAGCCTCGGATGCCCCATCAGCATAAAGCCGTTTAAGGTTTTCGTCGATCTGGCGCGCGACCTCTGGCCCGACTTCTGACTTGCGCGTTTGATTTTTGCCGTTCATCATCTTCTCTCAAATTTCCGTGTCTACATCATGCGTTTTCCCATCAGCCTACGCAACATCTGACAAATTTCGTGTATCGGGAACTAAACGTCATTCGTTGCGTTAGGTTCCCGCCTGTGAAAGAAATTCTTTGTTCGGTTGCAGGCGAAGTAGATTGTAACGCGGAGAAGAACAGAGTCATGCAAGCTGCATTGGGAGAAGAGATGTCATTATCTTTACAAGTCGCGAAGGAATTGCCCTTTTTGCGGCGTTATGCGCGGGCGTTGACGGGGTCGCAGCAAACCGGCGACCGCTACGCTGCCGCGACATTGGAAGCCATTTTGGAAGATCGTGCGTTAATCGACACAGGTATAACGCCGAAACTGGCGTTGTTCAAAGCTTTCCATTCCGTGTGGCAGACAACAGGCGCACCGGTGAACACCGACACCAGCGACGACATCGAAGCGCGTGCGCAAAAGATGCTGGCCGGCCTGACGCCTAACACGCGCGAGGCGTTGCTTTTGCGGGCGCTGGAAGAATTTTCCTATGCTGACATCGCCCAGATCATCATGGTCGGCGAAGAAGAGGCGCAGGAACTTGTTGCGATCGCTTATCGTGAAATGTCCAAGTCGGTGATGGGCCGTATCCAGATCATCGAAGACGAGCCGCTGATTGCGCTGGATATCAAAAGCATCGTTACCGACATGGGCCACGAAGTGACCGGTATCGCACGCACCCACAAAGAGGCTGTGGCACTTGGCGCACGCGAACGCCCGGACCTTATTCTGGCTGACATCCATCTGGCGGACGAATCCTCTGGCGTGGATGCGGTGATCGAATTGCTGCGCGAATATCCCGATACACCGGTGATCTTTATCACTGCCTATCCAGAGCGTCTGCTGACTGGCGAAAAGCCTGAACCAGCGTTCTTGATCCCCAAGCCTTTCGACGAAGAACAGGTGCGATCTGCGGTGTCCCAAGCGATGTTTTTCGCGTCGACCCAGACATTGCACGCCTGACACTGAAAATTACCTAAAATTTAGCAAAAACCCGCGTTCGCGCGGGTTTTTTCGTTTTGGCGCCTTCAGTTCCCCAAGGGGAACTTTTTGCGCGGGCGGGCTGTTGGTTAGTCAATGGTTGCAATTGCAACGCTCAATACGAAAGGAAACAATATGCTAGGATGGGCTTTAACCTTCCTCATCGTCGCGCTGATTGCTGCGGCACTCGGTTTCTCCGGTATCGCTGGGGCGGCGTCGTCAATCGCACAAATCCTGTTCGTGGTCTTCATCGTCCTGTTCGTGGTCGCGATGATCGCACGCGCAGTGCGGGGCCAGCCCCCGCTTTGACAGCTTGCCGTCGGACCGAAAACAACGTCACCACATAAAGGAGAACGAAAATGCACCCCGCAGACTTCCCGATCCACCATCCCCAAGGCACAGAAGACCCGCGCCCGAACCCCGATGAAGAACGGCTGGATCTGATCGCCGATGTCCATATCAGCGTGCTTGATAGCATCAGTGGTTTCGACAAGCTTGTCGAAAAATCCGAACCGGATTTCAAAGCCACGGCGCAGGCGTTTCTGACTATGCACAGTCGCCACGAAACAACGCTAGCGGCCTACCTGACGCAATCAGGCCGGTCGCCGGATGAAAACGGGTCATTTCTGGGCACATTGAACCGTGCCGTGATCGAGGCGCGGTCATGGTTTCAGGACGTCGACAGTGATGTCATGAAACGTGTTGCTGAAGGTGAGGAACAGGTGCTTGAGACCTACCAGAAAGCACGCGACGCTGGCCAGACGGTCGAAGCAAACGCAATGCTGACGCAACAAATGGAAGAGATCCAGACATTGCTTAGTGATCACCACGCCTGACAAAGATGCTGGTCCGCTATGCGGGCCGGCAGTTTCCTAACACTATCTTACCTAGACGGTGTCAGTCTCCATGGGTGGCCAGAACCGCGACACGATCTGTTCTAGATCATCGGTAAAAAATGGCACCGACAGGATGGGGTAGGGCGCTTCGGCAACCATGTTGTCATGCAGCAGCACAACCTCTGCGCCAATCTTTTCCAATACTTCGCGTAATGCGCTGACAGCGAATTCTGCTGGTGACGCCTGAACCACCGCAAGTTTGACCGCAGTGCCAGAGTCCAATGACGCCAGCAACGTGACAGCATCGTCCTCGGAGCTTGCGATCAGAGGATCACCAAGGCCCATTTGTTTCAGTGTGGCCGTCACATCTTTGGCGACCAGCGAAAAATTCACGAAGACAAGGAAGAATGAATTCATAGCACCCCACGGTTAAAAGGGGATGTATGGGGCCAATGCAAAGGCGCGCGCTATAAACTACGACATAGCAAAGCAAAGATTTAGCCGAATTGATGTTAGGTAATTGCCGACATCGGGCAATCAAGCGACCACCGCACACCGTCCGGATCATAGGCGATGGTCGTCGTCGCGTTAAGCGCCATCGACAACATATCTTGCAATACTACCGTGCCAAAGCCGCTACCGCTAGGTTTTGTTACTTCTGGTCCATCACTTTCCTGCCAGACCAGTTGAAAGACGTCGTTTTCGACCGCCCAGGTGATGCTGATCCGGCCTTTTTCACGCGACATGGCGCCGTATTTGCTGGCGTTTGTGGCCAATTCGTAAATCGCCATCCCAAGGTTCTGCGCGCTTTCGGATGTTATCGCCAGCGCCGGGCCGGAAAGATGCAGGCGCGAACTGTCCAGAATGGCAAAATGGCTTAGCTGCGCTTCGATCAGGTCAAGTATGTTCGGGCTGTCGTTGGGCGCGTTCACCAGCAAGTCCTGACAGGCCGACAATGCCCGCAACCTTGCGCTAAAGTCATGCACGAATTGCGCGATATCGTCGGATTTCATCTGCCGCAGGATCGATTGCACCACCGCCAGCATGTTCTTTGACCGGTGATTGACCTCGCGCATGACAAAGGCCAGCTGTTCTTCGCTGCGCTTGCGGTCGGAAATGTCAAAGCCTGAAGGGACAAGCAATTCCACGTTTCCATTCTCGTCCAGCACCGGCGACAACATGAAATCAATCGGAATGATGACGTCATTCACCATGCGGATATAGGCGTCATAGCGCAGCGTTTCACCTTGGGCAGCACGGGTGATCGCAGCCTCGAGTTCGGCCATGGTGGCGGTGTTGTGGTTCCACCAGAAACAGTCCCAGAATTTTTTACCGATGACGTCGTCTCTGGTCAGGCCCGCTGTGGCTAGTGCTGGCTGATTTGCTTCGATCAGGGTACCGTCCGGGCGCATGATGCCGACAAGTGCCACAGTGTTATCCAGAATTTGGCGCAACCGCGTTTCGCTGGCTTGCAGTTTTCTTTCGGCAATGACGCGTTCGGTAATGTCCGTGAAATTCGCTGCTAACCCCGCAAATGCGCCAGTTGCATCGGCCAGCATTGTGACAGAGGCGCTGACATGAACCGGCGCGCCGTCTTTGCGCGTCAGTGACAGATCTACGACGACAACAGGCACGCCGGATTGCAGCGCGACGACGGCATCTTGGTAGGCTTGCATGCTGACCGGGGTCAGCAGGTCCTGCAGGCGTTGGCTGGTTGTGTCCACCCCGTCGTCGCCGCGCATTTCATACCAGCGCGGGTTGGCAAAGCGGACCAGACCGCAAGCATTCGTTTCGACAATCGCGGCAGGCGACAGATCGACAAGCCGGCGCAAGCGGGCTGTTTCGTCATCCATCACGGCCGTGCCGTTGTTGGTAATATCACCCAGCATCCGATTCTCTCCGGCAAAGAGGGCCTCTGACCCGTTATGGTTGTGTGATTTTGGGAAAAATTCAACTGGTTCTATCCGACATCGTAACACCGGCAAGTAACTGCCAGAAATGATGTTCATGAAATCTGACGTTGTGCAAGTTGCTGCGTAAGGTCAGGAACCAAATCAACTGATGGGCGTTAGCAGTCAAATTATAGTGAGCCATTGGAGAACTACCTTGCCTGAAAGAATGCACGCCAAGGGCCGATCACGGCGTGCAGAGGCCCGCGCCCTGCGGCAGGTCCCTGACACAATTGTCAACTCGCCTGCGTTGACGCTGATCAGCGTCATTCTGACTTTGGCTGCAATCCATTACGCCAAGCAATTCTTGCTACCTGTCGTCATGGCGATTTTGCTGTTCTTCGTCTTTGCACCATTGCAGCGGCGGTTCCTTAATTTCGGCATCAACGGACATGTGGCCGCGTTTTCGGTGGTGTTGGTGTTGATACTGGGCATCAGCAGTATCTTCTTCCTGCTCAGCGGCCCCGTGATCGAAGTGGTGCAAAATCTGCCTGCCATCATGACCGACGTTTCGGTCAGGCTGGAAGCCGCGCGCGACGCTTTGCTGGCAACGGCCCAAGGGTTGCGCGGTGCGCCTGTGGACGATCTGCCTGATATGCGCTTCAGCTTTGGCGCCGAAGAAGAGGACGGCGAACTACTTGAAGACGATGTCCTGATCAGTACCGCAAGTGCGGCCCTGATCTATCTGGCCGAGGCGCCAGCGATGGTAGCGCAAGTCTTGCTTGCCGTGATCCTTTTGTTTTTCCTGCTCTCGTCAAGCGACACAATCTACCTGAAAGTCATTCAAAGCTTCGACGCCTTTCAGGACAAAAGGACTGCCTTCAATGCCTTGCGCGAGGTTGAACAGAAACTGGGTGGCTATCTGGGAACTGTGACGCTGATCAACGCGGGTCTGGGTGTCTGTGTTGGCTTTGCTATGTGGATCTTGGGCATGCCTGTGCCGCTTTTGTTTGCTGTGCTGGCTTTTGTTCTGAATTTCATCCCCTTTATCGGCGCCGCCATGGGGATCGTGCTTGTCAGCGTGGTCGCCTTGTTGTGGTTCGATACCTTACCCGATGTTGCACTGGTCACATCTGCCTATCTTGTCCTGACCGCGATTGAAGGGCAGCTGGTCACACCTGCATTGCTTGCACGGCGTTTGCGGATGAACACGGCCCTTGTGGTGATCGCCATCGCGTTCTGGGCGTGGATGTGGTCGTTCATGGGTATGGTCATCGCCGTGCCCATTCTGGTTGCGCTGCGTGTCATCGCCGAACAGGTGCCAAAATGGCGGAAATTCGCGAACCTTTTGTCGGCTTAGGCATTTTATTGCCGATTTTCATGGAACTATCAGCCTGATTTCACGTTTTCGTGTCAGTCGGCAGTGTTTCCGACCCAGTTGACCAAGTCAGGAGAGTCCCATGAAACCTTTGTCGCGGCCGCATGTCTTATTGCAAAGGACACATATGTCTGGCGCTGGGCGCTTCTTTGTCTGGCTTGTCGCCGCGTTGCAATTGGTACTGGGCGCGGTGCTGGTCTGGCTCGGCTGGCAGATCGCTGCAGACGGCGGCGGCTTCTATTATCTTGCCGCCGGTATGATCCTGATTGTGGGGGCCATCCTGCTTTGCGTCGATTATTTGTGGGAAGGCTTACTTGCCAGCGGTGCTTTGCTTGCGCTGACGCTCATCTGGTCGTTGGTTGAAATCGGCGGCAACGGCTGGCTGGTGTCCTGGCCTTTTGATCTGGCTGGGCGCATTGCGGTTCCGGGCCTGCTGTTTGCGATGCTACTGTTGACGCTTATCTTTGGCACCCTGCGCATCTTTGCGCCTTATTGGTTCCGGCCTGTCGGGGCGTTCGGGCTTGCTGGCGCTGTTGTTCTGGCCGCAGGGATTATCGGCTTTAGCTGGGAACGCAGCACGACCCCTGTGGGGACCGATGTTATCCCGACAGCATTTCCCGGTCACAACACCGCCGAGGAATGGACGGCCTTTGGCGGCTCTCCTTTAGGGGCAGGTTATAGCCCTGCAACGGAAATCACCCGCGCCAATATTGATGGCCTTCAACAGGTCTGGCAGATCCAGACTGGCGATTTGCCACCGAACGACCGTGTGTCCTATTCGGCGCAAAACACGCCGATCTATGTCGAAGAACGACTGTACACTTGTACCCCGTCCAACCGGGTTCTGGCGTTGGACCCCGCCACTGGCAGCACAATCTGGAGCTATGATCCCCAAACGTCGCCCGACGATATGGAGTCGCTGTTTTCTGCTGCATGCCGGGCTGTCGCGCATCATCGACAAGATGATGCCACAGGCGCCTGTGCCGCCCAGATTTTCGTGGCCACAGTCGATAGCCGCCTGATCGCACTTGATGCGGAAACTGGCGCCGTTTGTCCGAACTTCGGACAAGAAGGTATCGTCGATCTTGCGCTGGGGATGGGGATGCAGGAAACGGGGCTGGCATCATCAACCTCTGGCCCTGCTGTCATCGGTGATCTGGTCGTGGTTGGCCAACAGGTCAGCGACAACCAGCGCCGCGATGCACCCTCCGGTGTGGTGCGTGCCTATGATGCGGTTTCGGGTGATCTGGTTTGGGCTTGGGACGCATTGCGCCAAGGCGACGCAACCACGCCATTGGCCGAGGACGAGATTTACCCCCGCGGTACCCCCAATGTGTGGAACATCATCTCGGGCGACGCGGAGGCGGGGGTCGTCTATGTCGGCACCGGCAATTCCGCCAATGACCATTGGGGCGGTACAAGGACCGCAGAGGAAGACCGTTTCACAGCCGCCATTGTCGCAATTGACCTGACGACCGGCGAAACAATCTGGGACTTTGCCACGGTCATCCATGATCTGTGGGATTATGATCTGGGGGCCCAACCTGCGGTGATGGATCTAACGATTGCAGGCGAACAGCGCCGTGTTGTTGTGCAAGCTACCAAACAAGGCTCTGTCTACGTGCTGGATGCGGCCACTGGCGAGGCTGTCCAGCCCATCGACATGCAACCTGCGCCGCAAGGGGCGCTTCCCGGTGATTGGGTCGCCGAGGCGCAGCCAATTTCGACTGCCTACCCCAACTTTGCCGGGATGATCGGGCCCGAACCAGAGGTTCTGAACCACACCCAGACATGGGGCGTGGCAATGATTGATGCGGCGCTGTGCCGGCGTGACTTTATGCGCATGGACTACGCGGGCATCTATACCCCGCCGTCCGAAAACCCCCATGGTATGCTGCTGCATCCGGGGACTGTTGGCGGGGTCAACTGGGGTGGCATCGGGCTGGATCTGGGGCGGCAGATCATGATCACGAACCATTCGCGGCTGCCCAATGTTGTTACAATGCACCCGCGCGAACAGGTTGACGATTTGCCCGTCGGCATGGGTGGTGCGCGCCCTGATCAGGACATCGCACCACATTGGCTGTCGCCTTGGGGTGTCACCCGGCCCATGTGGCTATCTGTTCTGGGCGCACCCTGCATCGCGCCGCCATGGGGGCTGGTGGCGGCCACCGATCTGGAAAGCGGGACTTTGTTGTGGTCACAGCCGTTGGGCACAGGTTTCGATGCGGGCCCGTTGAACTTGCCGACCTTCCTGCGCATTCCGCTTGGCACTGTCAATCTGGGTGGACCGCTGGTTACTGGCAGCGGGATCACCTTCATCGCCGCGGCACAGGACAATTACCTGCGCGCCTATGAAACGGAAACGGGACGGCTGATCTGGTCGGCACGGCTGCCGGCAGGGGGGCAAGCATCGCCGATGACTTACGTGCATGAAGGCCGACAATACATTGCGATTGTCGCGGCAGGTCATGCGCAGCTGGAGACGACAATCCGTGATTATGTCGTCGCGTTTTCGCGGCCTGCACCCTGATTTGATGCAATCGCCCGCGCGCGGCTACAGTGCTGCGGGCGGGTCAGCCTTTACCCTGAGATGTGCCAACTTGTTCGCGATCTCGCGCACCTCGTCTTTATCTGACTGCAAGGTCAAACCTGCCTCTGCCCTCTCGTAGGCTTCGCGCGATTGGGCTTTTGCGGCACTGGCAAACACATCAGGGCGCGATTGCGCCAGATCCAACAGGATTGATTGCAGGACATGCTGCACCTCGACGATACCCGCCCCGTCGCGGGCGATCGGGCGGATCAGGTCACGCAGAAACCCCTCCGGTATAAGGCCGGGCATCCAGATACGATCATGCTTGATCTCTGGTGCTGGCCGCGTGTCCCAGCACAGCAAGATACGCAAGGCACGGCGCAACACGTCAATCGCAGTGCCGGGATCATTGACCGCAGGCGACAAGGCGCCTGCGGCTGTTTCAGACAACATGATCATTCCGAACTGCGGATCCTGTTTGATCGTGCGCGCGGCACCCAATGTGAAGCAGCCCGTCAACTCATCCAATGCATCGCCGTCCAGATGGGCGGCCTTTGTTCTGAGGTAAGCCAAAGGACGGTTGAGCGATGCGAACTGGCCGGGGGTGCGTTCGACCAACACTTCGACATCATGGGTTTCGGCGCAGGCTTGCAGTTTCGTGGTGTCGATATGTTGCACAAACCCCACTTGGTCAGGGCAGAGCGCGATCAGGTCCCCGTGGTCATCGTCTGCCGCTGTATAAGGGTGGCAATCCAGAAAAGGATGATCAAGACGACGCTTCAGCGCGTCCTCGGCGGCTGTTTCGATGCGGTTCAGTGTGTCTGGTATGCGCCCGAAGCTGCGCAACAGATTAACCCAGCGAATAAACGCCACATAGATGAGGATGATGACAACAATTGTCCCGCCCAGTAAAATGATCCTGCCGCCATCTTCGTAGACACCAATTTGAAGCGCGATGATCCCGACCAGCGAAAAACTGAACGCACCCAGAAATGTCGCCAGTGCATTTTGCGACACATGATCTTCCAGCAAAAGCGCTGTTGCGCGTGGCGTCGCGCCATCCGCTGCACCCGATATCGCGTTCGCCATGATCCCGAGCGAGAAAGTCGCCACTGTCAGCATTGATGTCGCAACGATACTTAGCACCGTTTCGACCGCATCTGCGCCCAGCTTGACCTCTAATTCGGCGGGGATAAAGGCGCGCAGCCAGATTGCGGCCAGCGCTGTGACTACTGCCATCAGCGAATACCCTGTCACCTTCACCCAAATCTGGGACAACAATCCTGTCAGCTGGAAAAAGAACGCAGATTTCATGATCTATGCTTCGCTATTCATGGGATCGCTGGCGAGGTTTAACTCGTGGTCCATTCATGCATAGCTGCGCACAAGGCTGGACGCAATCAGCCCCCAACCGTCGGCAACAACAAAAAACGCGAGCTTGAATGGCAGGGAAACAATCGCAGGTGGCACCATCATCATGCCCATCGACATCAGGACCGCCGCGACGACCAGATCAATGATCAGGAAAGGAATGAATATGAGGAACCCGACCTGAAACGCTCTTTCCATCTCGCTGAGCAGGAATGACGGGATCAGGATTGAAAGTGGGGCTTCGGGTAGTGGAACGTCCGGGTCGATATCTGGCCGCAGTGCGGCAAGCGTAAAAAATGTGTCCGCTTCTATCCGCGCCGACATAAAACGTCGCAGCGGGTCCATTGCCAGCGCAAACCCGTCTTCTAGCGGCAGGTCACCGTTGATCAGGGGCGTGATCCCGTTGTCCCATGCTTCCATGAAAACAGGTTCCATAACGAAATAGGTCAGAAACATCGCGAGGCTGATGATCAGCATGTTGGGTGGTGATTGTTGTAACCCGATCGCCTGACGCAAAATCGCAAAGACTGTGACGATGAAGGGAAAGCAGGTCACCATGATGGCGATGCCCGGCACAAGGCTGAGCACGGTAATCAGGATCAGCAATTGTACGGTACGCGTTGTCAGCGTCCCGTCTTCCCCCAGGGATATTGCAAAATCCTGTGCCATTGCCGGGTTGCCCAAAAGCAGGACCATGAAAAACAGCCAAACCACAGGGTTACGCAACCTAACCAAGTTCGCGGCTATCACTGGCAACTTCCGTTAGGCGCACCGCCAATTGTCCGGGTTCGCCCCCTTCGAGTTCTTGCAATTCACCGCGGGCAACAAGTCGGTCGCCGATGTAAAGCTCAACCGGGTCTTCGATCCTTTTGTCCAAGGGCAGAATCGCGTTTTCGGTAAGGCAAAGCAGGTCTTTGACCATTGGGCGCGCCTTGCCGACCGAAACCGAAATCTCGATCGGAATCCGGTGCAGCGGATGGTCATCAGCTGGCAGGCGTAGAGGGGGCGATCCGTCATCCATGTTGTGCGGTCCCGTTATGTTGTGGTGATAAATTGCGAAGAAGGTCTGTGATTTCTGTTAGGTGCCGGTCCATATCGACCTGGATTTCGGTTCCATCTTGACCAATCCAAGCCATGTGGCGTGTCAGCCTCGGGTCACCCACGACAGACACAAGGGCTGAAATCTGGTCTGTTGCCGCCGTCAGGGCAGCGACCTGTTCGGGATGGACGTTCACCCTGATGGCTGCGTTGTTCTGCGATGCGAATGTTTGCATGATCAGATCAGCGACTTGCCCGGCAAAACCTGACGCAACACAATGCGGAAGGACGGAACTGGTTAGAGCTGTTACCAGATTGCCAAGTGACAGGATGAAATCCTGACGTGCTTCACTATACGTGAACGACATGTCCGACAGCGCCTGCACCAGTTCGGCTGTTAGCCTTTCCGCCTCTTGTGCGGCGGCTTGCTGCGCGGCCTCATATCCGGCTGTATAGCCGTTTTCGTATTCGGCATTTGCCGCCGCTTCTTCAAGTTGATCGTCGCCGAAGGATTCCAGTTTAAGCGCTGCCAGCATCATGATTGCCCCGCGGGTGATTTGTCTTCGATCCAGTTTTGCAGAATTTGGACAGTCTCCGGCTGCCGTTCTGCAATCATGCGGCGCATCCGCGTGACCGGATCATCAGTCGGCATCGCGTCAGCACCAAAATCACCGCCCATGAAATCTGCCATGTTGATTTCGCTGACCCCCATTTCCATCGGTTGGTCTGCCATGTCGCTGCCGCCGATCAGGGCGGGGCTGTCCGGCGCCGGCAGCAATCGTTGCGGTGCAAGAATTGGCCGGACGACAAACAGCCCCAAGATCAGTGCAACCGCTGCCAGCGCACCGATCTGTATCAATTGCATCGTATCAAGCGGCAGTGCAGCGCTAGTGGCGTTGACCGCGGTGCCAAGCGGCACAACCGGATCAAAAGGCATGGATTTCAGTGTGATGACATCGCCCCGCTCGGGATCAATCCCGACAGCGGATGCGACAAGTTCCTGTAATGAAGCAAGTTCCTCTGCGTTGCGTGGTGTGCTGGTTTGTGTACCATCCGGTGCTGTCGTGACGGGTTCGTTCACCAGAACAGCAACCGTCAAACGTCTGACAGCACCCGGTTGGCGTAAAAGCTGGCGCTGCGTCTCGGATATTTCATAGTTGGTCAACACGCGGCTTTCCGCGGTTTCATTGCTGGATGCGCCGTTTCCGGCTGCATTTCCATCCGGCAAATTCGACGCCACGGTCACACCACCATTGCGGCTGTCGGTCGAGGTGCCAGAGTTTTCGGTCACATCGGTGCTGATTGCAATGCGGCTGCCCGGATCCACAAGACGCTCTGAAATCGTTTCGGTTTCCATAACGGTGTCGATCGCCACTTCAACCACGGCATTGCCGCTGCCAACCCGCGCTGCGAGCAGCCTTTCCGCCCGTAAACGCAGGGCTGTTGCCCGATCTTCACCGCTGGTCATGCCCGCATGCCCGTCGGAATCCGATAAAAGCCCGCCATTGTCATCGATGACGGCCACGCTTTCCGGTGCCAGACCGGGAACGGCAGCACCCACCAAAAACTGTAATGCCCTGATATGTGGCGCAGATAGAGTTCCACCGCCGGTCGTCACAGTGACAGCTGCCGTGGCGGTCTGGTCGCGATCAAACGGGCGATTCGATGGTGTCGAAATATGTACGCGAGCGGCACGAATATTGGGGTTCGCGAGGATCGTGCGGGCAAGCTCGCCTTCTTTTGCGCGCCAATAGGCCGCGTCAAACATCTGGGATGTCGTGCTGAAACCCGACAATTGAT
>PUNR01000134.1 GCA_003551805.1 Loktanella sp. | reverse complement strand
GGGCGTTCAAGGCCGGTGAAATTGGTCTGGGCGACATCTGCGTTCGTGTCCCAGTTGCCTTCGATATACACGCCGGACAAAACCGTATCGAGCCCGCTGATCCCGCGCACCGACACATTGGGCCGCACCACCCAGAATTCTGCGTCTGCATCCAGATAGGGCGCGATTTCCTGATCGATCCGTGCATGAACCAGAATGGTGCTAAGCCCTTCGTCAAATTCCACCGCTTCGACCAGACCGACGCGGATGTCGCGATACCGGATTTCCGTCGCCCCCGCAGTTACGCCAGAGGCATTATCGAATGCGATTGTGATCCGCACGCCCTGATCGCGGTAGTTTTGCCAGGCAGCCCCCAGCGATACCACGAGCGCTATGATCGGCACCAGCCAGACGAGCGCCACACGCTGGAAGATCGGCCCTTTTGCTGTGCGGACATGCATGGGCGCGGGGCCCGGAGGAGGGGTCTCAGTCATCTGTTTTCCTGTCAACGTCCCAAATCAGCCGCGCGTCGAATGATTGCGCCGCCAACATCGTGAAAATGACCGATAAGGCAAAGCTGACAGCTGCGATACCGGGGTTGATTGTGGCCAGCGTGTCCAATTGGACAAGTGCCGAAAGAATGGCCACCACGAATACGTCGATCATCGACCAGCGGCCGATAAATTCCACGATGTCATAGGCTTTGTGCCGCCCGTGTTGGTGGCGTTGTGATCCGCGCTGGACCGAAATCGCTAGATACATGATCGCCAGAAACTTGCCCACGGGGATCGCGACCGAGGCGATGAACACCACCAATGCGATGCCGATGGCGCCGTAATTCACCAGATCGACCACACCGCCCATGATCGTGCTTTCGCTACGTTCCAGCAGGGTCGAGGTCAGCAGCATGGGATAGGTATTGGCCGGAATATAGGCGATGATGCCCGCGATCAGCCAGGCCCACACCTTTTGCAGGCTTTGATGGTCGCGACTTTGCAGCACGCTTTCGCAGCGTTTGCAACGGGTTACGCCCTTTTGATGGACCTGTCCGCAGTTCCGGCAGGCCACAAGACCCATCTGCCGTGCGGTTGTCAGGCCTTCGCTTGATCCAGCGCTTCCCAAATCGAATACCTACAAATCAGTTGATCCTTAAGGATCGTGATAACAACAACACCAGCGAAGGCCCAGAAGGCGGGACCAATTGTCACTGCCGCCATGCCCGCGACTTTGATCAATGCCACCGTGACACCCACGATAAAGATTTCCGCCATGCTCCAAGGGCGCAGCCTTTCGGCCAGACCAAAGGCGATGCGCGCCCCGCGATAGGGTTTACGTTCGCGCACCAATGGTCCCAGCGCATAGATCAGCGCCGTCAGCCGCGTCAGCGGCAGCACGACGATAAAAAAGGCAACGGCAATCGCCAGCGGAAAGGCCAGGCCATCCGAAAACGCCAGCACCGCATCAATGACAGATGTCGCGTTTTGCACGCCACCCGCATTTAGCGACAGGAAAGGAAAAGTAATCGCGGCAATCATCAGCACAAACGCCGTCAGCGCCAGCGAGATGATCCGCGCCACAGCGGTCTTTTGCGATGACATCAGCACATGACCGCACCGCTGGCAGCAGGCGCGCATACCTTCGGGCAGGTCTTGAGCAACATGCAGCGTGTCGCACTGCGGGCAGGCGACCAGATCATCCAATGATGGTAGCGCGTCGTTCAATATCCGCTCCGGCAAGGGCGGGGCGTTGCCACCCCGAAGGCAAGCGCGTCGATTGCGCGTCGGGTGGTGCTATGCGATGCTGCCGCAGAATTCAACTCAACAATCTGAGAGCGATATGAAAACCACACTTTTCCCTGCGCGTGTACCCCCTGTTATTCCCGTCACCGGACAGGCCGGTTTTCCTGTCGCGCGGATTTTCTGCGTCGGGCGCAATTATGCCGCCCATGCCGCTGAAATGGGTCAGGAGGTAGACCGCGAATCGCCGTTCTATTTCACCAAATCCGCCCATTCCGTGCTGCTGTCGGGGCAGGATATGCCCTATCCGCCACGCACCCACGACCTGCATCATGAAATGGAATTGGTCGTCGCCATTGGTGAAGGGGCGCGTAACATCGCCATCGCCGATGCATTTAGCGTCGTCACCGGCTATGCCTGCGGGCTGGATATGACACGCCGCGACCTGCAGGCCGCCGCCAAGGATAAACGCCGCCCTTGGGACACCGGCAAAGATTTCGACAATGCCGCAATCATCGCCCCGATCACACCCGCGGGTCAGGTGGCTGATCTGGCCAGCCTGCCGATTACGCTGACCGTCAACGGCGAGATGCGGCAAACCGCAATGCTGTCCGATATGGTCTGGTCGGTGCCGGAAATTATCGCTGACCTGTCAACGCTTTATACGCTGATGCCCGGTGACCTGATCATGACCGGCACGCCTGCCGGTGTCGGGGCTGTGGTGCGTGGCGATCTGATGGAAGGGCGTATCGGCGATCTGGCCCCTGTGATCGCACGCGTGGTGTGACGCCATTTTACTTGCGCGGTGCGAAGAGTTGACGCAAAGCTGCGGCGTCGTTCTTGCAAAGGCTTTATCATGTCCCTAACCCGTCATCTGCTTACTGCACTTATGGCTGCGGCCCTTGGCACTGCTGCCAGCGCGCAGGACGTCACACTGCGTTTGCACCAGTTCCTGCCTGCGCAGGCGAATGTGCCTGCCCATATCCTTGACGTCTGGGCCGACAAGGTCGAGGCCGACAGCAATGGCCGCATCAAGATCGACCGTTTCCCCTCCATGCAGCTGGGCGGCAGCCCGCCGCAATTGATCGATCAGGTGATCGACGGTGTGGCCGATATCATCTGGACCCTGCCGGGCTATACTCCGGGCCGTTTTCCGCAGTTGGAAGTGTTCGAGCTGCCGTTCATCTCGCCGGATGCCGAAGCCACATCGCGCGCCTTTTGGGAACTGGCCGAAGACCGGATGATGGACACCGATTTCGCGGCCTTCAAACCCTTGGGGCTTTGGGTGCATGGCCCCGGTGTGATCCACGCCAATCGTCCCGTTACGGATATCGCCGATCTTGACGGGCTGAAATTGCGCGGCCCGACGCGGGTTATCACCAATCTGTTGACAGGTCTTGGGGCCACCGCCGTCGGCATGCCCGTGCCCGCCGTGCCAGAGGCTTTGTCGCGCGGCGTGATTGACGGCGCTGTCATCCCGTGGGAAGTCGTGCCATCGCTGAAAGTGCAGGAACTGGTGACGCATCACACCGAATTTGACGGTGCTGCACTTTATGCTGCCACCTTCATATTCGCTATGAATAATAATGTTTACAACAGTTTGCCGGACGATTTGAAAGCGGTGATCGACGCCAATTCAGGGCTGGAGTTTTCTGCCTTCGCAGGCCGCACCCAACAGGAATATGACGCGCCCGCCCGTGAACTGGCTGTCGCGGCAGGCAACAATATCGTCACGCTGACCCCAGACCAGACCGATGCATGGCGCGCCGCCGCGCAATCCACCACCGACGCCTGGATCGCCGAGGCTGACGCGGCAGGCATCGACGGCACCGGTCTTTATGCTGCGGCAACGGCCTTGATTGCCAAGCACAGCCTCACCGACTAGGAAGCGGGCAACCACAGCGCGGAGTTGCCCTTGTTCCATCTTGCGATCACACGTCTGGCCCAGGGCAGCGCCATTCTGGGCGGCATCGTCCTGATCGCGCTGGTCTGTGTGATCTGCGTCAGCATTCTGGGGCGCGAGGCCATCAGCCTTGCCGGATCAGGTGATTTGCGCACCACTCTGCGCCAGATCGGGATTGGCCCCGTGACCGGCGATTATGAACTGGTCGAGGCAGGGATGGCGTTCGCCGTGTTTTCGTTCCTGCCGCTGACGCAACTGACTGGATCACATGCCCGCGTCGATATCTTCACCTCAGGGCTTGGGCCAAAGGTAAATGCCGTGCTGGGTGCATTCTGGTCGGTGGTCATGGCGGCAATCATTCTGCTGCTGACATGGCGACTTTATGCAGGCATGCAAGACAAGCTGCGCTATGGCGAAACCACATTCCTGATCCAGTTTCCGGTTTGGTGGGCCTATGCCGCCTGCCTTGTCGTCGCGGTTGTCGCCTGCATCACCAGCCTTTACTGCGCCGTGCGGCACCTGACCGGCAGGCCCGTGGAATGAGCGATCTTGCACTGGGATTCCTGTCCTTCCCCGTCTTGCTTGCGCTGATCTTTCTGCGCGCACCCACCGGTCTGGCGATGCTGCTTTGCGGCATCGGCGGGCTGTGGCTGGCGACCGACGGCACCACCGTGTTTATGGCGCGGCTGAAATCGGAAACCTATTCGACGTTTTCCAACTACAGCCTGTCGATCATTCCGCTGTTTTTGCTGATGGGGCAATTTGCTACCCATTCGGGCATGTC
>PUNR01000169.1 GCA_003551805.1 Loktanella sp. | reverse complement strand
TGGTGCCTGCCGACACGCCCGGCATCGCGAAACTCCGCGCGATGGAGGTGTACGGCCATGACGACGCCCCCCACGGCCACATGCATTTCCGCTATGACAATGTCCGCGTGCCCGCCGAAAACCTGCTTTTAGGCGAAGGCCGCGGGTTCGAGATTGCCCAAGGCCGCCTTGGCCCCGGACGCATCCACCATTGCATGCGCGCCATCGGACAGGCCGAAAAGGCGCTGGCGCTGATGTGCGAACGGTCAGTCAGCCGCACGGCATTCGGCAAACCGCTGGCTGAACTGGGCGAAAACTACGACCTGATCGCCACCGCGCGGATGGAGATCGAACAAGCCCGCCTCCTTTGCCTTAAGGCGGCATGGATGATGGACCAAGGCGACAAACGCGCCGCCGCCCCTTGGATCAGTCAGATCAAGGTCGTGGCCCCTGCTGTCGCACTGAAGATCACCGATATGGCGGTGCAGATGTACGGCGCTGCGGGTGTGTCACAGGATACGCCACTGGCGCGGCAATGGACACATCTGCGCACCCTGCGGCTGGCGGATGGACCGGACGCTGTGCATCGCAGGCAAGTGGCGCGGGCGGAACTTGCCGCCTACTCGACAGGGCAGAAAACGTCGTAAATCCGTTCCAGCAGCGGGCGCACACGCGGGTCCGACAGATGGTAGCGCACGCTGCGCCCGTCACGGGTGCAGGCGACAAGCCCTTCGTTGCGCAAACGCAGTAACTGGCCCGATACATAGGACTGGCTGGCACCAAGCGCGGTTTCCAGCTCACCCACCGACATTTCACCGGGAACCAGCGCGCACAGGATTCGCAACCGGCCCGGATTGGACAGGGCTTTCAGCAATTCCGCCGCCTCGTTCGCGGCGGCATCCATCGGATCGAGTTGAAAATCAGTTGCTTGGCTCATGACTGCACCTTACAGGCAAGTTTTATACATTTCAACATTGAAATGTTTTCAGGAATACTTATTGTATGCCTACAAAGGAGAATCAACATGAAACCTGATGTCAAAGCCTTCTTCGACGAAGCAACGAACACAATTTCCTATGTGGTCCGCGAACCACAGGGCAGCGCTTGCGCCATCGTAGACAGCGTTCTGGACTATGACCCCGCCGCTGGCCGCACCGATACATCATCGGCTGACGCGATCATCGCATGGGTCAAGGAACAGGGGCTGACGGTCGCGTGGATCCTTGAAAGCCATGTGCACGCAGACCACCTGTCCGCCGCGCCCTATCTGCAGAACCATCTGGGCGGCAAGATCGGGATCGGGGCCAATATCACCATCGTGCAGGACACATTCGGCAAAATCTTCAACGAAGGTACCGAATTCCAGCGCGACGGTTCGCAATTTGACGCGCTGTTCGCCGAAGGTGACACATTCCACATCGGCCAGATGCGCGCCGAGGTGCTGCATACACCCGGCCACACGCCCGCCTGCCTGACCTATGTCATCGGCGATGCGGCTTTCGTGGGCGACACATTGTTCATGCCCGATTTCGGCACAGCGCGTTGCGATTTCCCCGGCGGATCTGCCGAGGATCTGTATAACTCGATCCAGAAAATCCTTGCATTGCCGGATGATACCCGCATTTTCGTAGGCCATGATTACAAGGCACCGGGGCGTGACGAATTCGCATGGGAGACCACCGTGGGCGAACAAAAGGCGATGAATATCCATGTGGGTGCCGGCAAACCGCTGGAAGATTTCGTTTCGATGCGGACCACACGCGATGCGCAACTGGGGATGCCACGGCTGATCCTGCCATCGCTGCAAACCAACATGCGTGCGGGCAACCTGCCAGAACCCGAAGACAACGGCGCGCGCTATTTCAAAGTCCCGATCAACCAGCTTTGATCGCAAGAAAAGTAAGGAAGAAACATGCAACATGACTGGATCATGGGCCTTGTCGGCGGGGGCATCATTGGCCTTGCCGGGGCTTTGTTCTTGCTGGTGAACGGCAGGATCATGGGTGCCTCTGGCATCATCGGCGGGCTGGTAGACGGCAGCGGGCGCAACGATTGGGTCGAACGGGCCGCACTTTTGGCGGGGCTGGTGATTGTGCCCGCTATCGCGGCCTTTGCGATGGGCGGGTCGGAAACCAACCTGACCGGCAATGTCGCCGTCATCATCGCAGCGGGCCTTTTGGTGGGCATCGGCACACGGCTGGCCAATGGCTGTACATCCGGGCACGGCGTTTGCGGGATTTCGCGGCTGTCGCTGCGCGGGATCGTATCAACCGCGTTCTACATCGGGGCCGGTGGCCTGACGATGGTCTTGTTCAAACATGTGCTGGGGGTGATCTGATGCGCGCTGTTATTTCCTTTCTGACAGGCAGCCTGTTCGGGCTGGGCCTGCTGATTTCCGGCATGACCGACACCAACAAGGTGCAGGGCTGGCTGGATGTCTTCGGCCAATGGGACCCGACACTGGCCTTTGTGATGGGCGGTGCAATCGTGCCGATGGCCATCGCATGGCGGTTCACCATCGGGCGCAAGCCTGTGCTGGCCCCCGCCTTTCCCACCCCGCCGGAACCACGGATCGGGCGCAATCTGGTGATCGGCTCGACCATGTTCGGCGCAGGTTGGGGTCTGGCGGGTCTGTGCCCCGGTCCGGCCATCGCATCACTGTCCTATGGCGGCACGGGCGGGCTTGTGTTTCTGGTCGCGATGCTGGCAGGAATGATGCTGACACCGGGCCTGCGCGAACGTTTTGACCGCGCCGTGCCTGCAACATAGGAGCAAGCACATGGATATCCGACACATCACCCCCGATTACGCGGTCACCCCCCAGATCGCGGTCGAGGACATGCCCGCCATCGCCGAGGCCGGTTTCAAGGCGATCATCTGCAACCGCCCCGATGCCGAAGTGCCCCCTTCGCACCATGCCGCTGCCATCGCTGCGGCGGCCAAGGCGGCAGGTCTTGATTTTACCGAGAATCCGGTGACCCATCAGGGCCTGAACATGGATATGGTCAGCACGCAGATGGATGCAGCCAAGGCAGCATCCGGTCCGGTACTGGCCTATTGCGCCTCTGGCACGCGGTCGTCGATTGTCTGGTCACTGGGGCAAGCGGGGCAGATGCCGACGGATGACATCATCAACGCCACCGCCAAGGCAGGCTATGATCTGGGCGGTATGCGCGGCCAACTGGATGCGCTGGCCAAAGGGTGAAGGCGCACACTGCGTTACATAATCGAACCACACAGGGGAAACCTTGTGTGGTTTTTTCTTGGACAGACACGTCAAACCATCACTTCAAATCCTGCGCCGGCACCCTTTTGGGTCTGCGTGTTTTGCCAAACCTGACACGGCTGTTGCAGCACGCGCGCATGTCATCATGCGCCTTCTAAAACCTCCTCTTCCCCGATGCCCAAAGCCAGCGCCATATCTGCTGCGTTGTCACCACCGACCAGATCATGCATCTGCGCGGGCGGGGCCAATTCGATGCGGACAGCACGATGACCGGCCAGTTGCCCCAGTTTTGCCTGCGCCACGGTGCGCCCGTCCGGTGCGATCAGCCGCACAGAACTGACCGTGCAGCCCGGTAATGGCACCACATCCCCCACGCGCAGCGATTGTGCCTGCCCCAGCGTCATCGTGAACTGATGCAGCCGCGCGGTCAGGCTGGCAGGCGCGCCATGCACAGCTGCCGCAAACGCGCTGTCCCAATCCACCGCTTTGGCCGGCGCGACCGGTTCAGCCACGGGTTGGGCTTGCATCGGCAGGGCCAGCAGCACGGCACCCTGCCGGTCGGCGGCACCCAGATCGACAGTCATGCGCAGCACGCGGTAATCACCATCTTTGAGCAACAATCCGGCAAGGCGGCTATCGGCAAGCCGATCGCCAAGGATGACATCGTCCACCCAACCTTCATAGCCTGTGCCCTTTACCGCAGGCGGCAAAGCGGCCAGAAACCCCGCCAGCAGCGGATCACACAGCGCCTTGTCCGTGCCGGTGGCAGGGCGGTCATCGGCGGCATGGTCGGACAGTCGCCCCATCGTCTGCATTTCCAGCATCGCAGCGCGCAACTGCATATCTACCGCGACAAACCCTGCCAGCGCGCCTTTCCGGTGGATGCCCACCAACATCAACCCCGTATCAAGCCCGCCAAGCAGGTCATCAAGGCGCCCGACATCGTCCCCCGTGCTGGCAACCGTCAGCACCAGCCCGCCCGCGTCGCTGGCCGCCTTGACCAGCGCCAGACGCACCGCGCGCGATGTGGTCAGCGGGCTGGCCACAGGCGGGCCCTTCACCTGCCCCGCCATTCGCCGCAGAATCGAGATATGTGCGCTATCAGTCATCTGACCGACATTACCCCGCCACAGGTTACTTTTCCGCTAAGATGTCACCGGCAAGGTCACACGAAATGCCGTGCCAGAGGTGCCGCGCAGATAAATGATATCGCCCTGTAACCGCAGCATAATTTCCCGACAAATCGCAAGTCCAAGGCCCGCACCACCCGCCTTGGATTCATCCGCCAGACGCGAGAATTTTTCAAAGATCAATTCCTGATTCTGGGCGGCAATGCCGATACCGTTGTCCAGAAAATCGATCCTGTGCTGGCCGTTTGCCCGACTGACACGAATAGTCAATTCCGGTTTTTTGGCATCACAATATTTCGCGGCATTCGAGATAAGATTGATGAACACCTGCACCAACCGGTCCAGATCGGTGGTAATCTCGATCTCTTCGGTGGTGCGGTCACGCAGGATCGTCAGGTTGCGGTCATGCAGGCCCGCAGCGGAAACAGCACGGTCCAGCAAGGTTGATAATTGTCCGGTTTGCTGGCGCAGCACGACCTGCCCGTTTTCCAGCACCGACAGGTCCAGCAGATCATCCAGCAACCGCGACAGCCGGATTGATTCGTCCAGAATGATCCCGGCAAAGCGGTTCTGGTCGGCGGCAGGCATATCGCCATCGCGTAAAATTTCTGAAAACGACCGGATCGACGTCATCGGCGTGCGCAATTCGTGACTGATCTGGCTCAGGAATGCATCCTTCTGGATCGACAGCGCCGTCAGCTTGGCGTTGGCATCGCGCAGGGCGCGGGCGGTCGCCTCTTGTTCGGCTGACTTCGCCTCTAACCGGTTGGAATATTCTAGAATTTGCGCGGCTTCATCGGCCACGGCGATCAGATCCTCGACCGATACGCCACTGCCGCCAGTCAACTGGCCGATCATCGCATGGGCGGTCGCAGCCCCGACGGACCCGCCCAGTTCGCGTTCCAGCCTTGCGATGAAATCGGGGGTGGCTTTGGGCAATTGACCGGGGGTGCCTTGGCGCTGGGCTTCGCGGGCAAAGATGCGCTGCGCTTCGGTCACGCCGATGATCCGCTGCAACATCAGCAAAAGATCCTCTGCATCGGCCACAGGCCGCGACCAGGTACGCGTGCCGGTGGAATGGTCAAAGACATTAACGAATTGCGCGCCTTGCAGCCGTTCCAGCGGGGTCGGGAACGTCACCAGCGAAATACCGACGAAAGCGGCGGTATTGAGCAGCATGGACCACAAGATGCCATGCACCAGCGGGTCGATCCCGCTGATCCCGAACAGAGCCTGCGGGCGCAGCCAGCCAATGCCGAACGGTCCGGCCTCTATCACGGTGACGGGGATGACCGCGCCGGGGCCGAAGCTGGGCAAGAACATCGTCCAAAGCCAGACCACCAGCCCGATCAGCAACCCCGCTGCCGCCGCAGGGCGTGTAGCACCGCGCCAGAAGATACCACCGATCAGCGCGGGCAAGACCTGCACCGATCCCGCAAAAGAGATCAGGCCAATCGCCGCCAGCGCTGTGCCGCCGCCGGACAACCGGTAATAGACAAAGCCCAAAGCCAGCACACCTGCGATGGACAGCCGTCTAGCCAGCAGGGTCAGATGGCGCACATCGCCAAACATCGCCCCTTTCCGGTCGTCCTGCATCGCCAGCCAAAGCGGGACAACGATGTGGTTGGACACCATCGTTGCCAGTGCGATCGTCGCCACGATCACCATTGAAGTGGCGGATGAAAAGCCGCCCAAAAATGACAGCATTGCCAGACCATTAGCACCCTGACTTAATGGAAGCGTCAGCACGAACAGATCGGGGTTACTGCCCGCGGGCATCAGTTCCAGCCCCATGACGGCGATGGGGACGACAAAAAGGCTCATCGCGAAAAGGTAGGTGGGAAAGGCCCAGCTTGCCATGCGCAGATGCGCCTCGTCGTCGTTTTCTACGACCATCACCTGAAACATCCGCGGCAAACAGATAAAGGCCGCGGCTGACACAAAGATCAGCCCGACCCAGCGGCTGGCGTCCTGGTCCCACAGGTCCAGATCGGCGGCGTCGATCGTTGCCATCATCTGCGCAGGCCCGCCGCCCAGACCCCAGACCACGAAAATACCGACCGCCAGCAGCGCAACCAGTTTGACCACGGCCTCGACCGCGATGGCCATGACGATCCCATGGTGGCGTTCATTGGCGTCAAGGTTGCGGGTGCCGAACAGGATCGTGAACACCGCCAGACCGCCCGCGAACCACATCGCCGCGCGGGCAAAATCGACATCGGTCCAAGGGGGGCCCTCGGCCTCGGCAAAGACGGCAAGCGACAGGGTCACCGACTGGATCTGCAGCGCAATATAGGGGGTCGCCGCGACCACGGCTATCAGCGTCACGATCACGCCACGCCTGCGCGACTTGCCAAATCGCGATGATATCAGGTCCGCGATGGACGTGATCCGTTGTGCCCGCCCGATCCGCACCAAGCGGCGCAGCACCCACCACCAGCCCACCATGACCAGCGTCGGCCCCAGATAGATCGTCACAAATTCCAGCCCCGACCGCTCGGCATAGCCGACAGCGCCGTAAAACGTCCAGGCCGTGCAGTAGATGCTCAGCGACAGCGTATAGATCACGGGCGAACGCAGCCAGTTGGCCTTGCCCGCCGCCGCCCGCCGTTCCGCAAGAAACGCCACCCAGAACAGCGCCGCCACATAGCTGAGCGAGACGACAATCAGGATATTGAACGAAACCATTAACGCCGCGCGGTATCAGCAGCGGGGTCGGTATCGCGCAAAACGCGCGACAACAGGGCCGCAAGTCCGATCAGGACCACCCAGATCACGAAGATATAGGTGATCGTTCCCGCATTTGACGGCGCCTCTGGTCCGTCACGTGTCCAAAGCAGCGGAATAAGCCACAACACTGTCCCCAAAAGCGGCAAAAACCGTGCGGCATCACCCAACCGGCGCTGCCGGTAATTGGCGCGTTCCAGAAACACAGGGGTTTTGCCAGCCGGTTTCATGGGCCCATCATCACGCGCACATAATCGCGCACCTCTGAATTGGAAAAAGGTTTGGTCATGAAATGCGTAGCACCCAGCCGCAGGGCCAGTTCACGGTCTTTTTCCTGACCACGCGCTGTCAGCATCATGACGGGAATACCCTTTGTCACATCATTGCTGCGCAGTTCACGCAAGATATCAAAGCCGCTGCGCCCGGGCAGCATCACATCCAGAATAATCATGTCGGGTGGCAGCGCCAAGACCTTGGCCATTGCCGTCTGACCATCCTGATGTGTGTGTATCGTCCAGCCGTCGCGTGACAAAATAAAGCCGATCGCCTCGATGATGTTCGGCTCATCCTCGATCAGAAGGACACGCTTGCCCATCTCATCGCCTCCCCATGTCTTTGCACCGCGCTCAGCGCGCGGGCTCCCCTTGCGGTGGACTATCACGCTTTCGTGGCGGGCTGTCAAAGCGCAGTTGCCAGACCGACAATTGCGGGTTCACGGCGGCTGGTGCAATCGGGGCGCGGGCAGATGCGGCAGGACACGCCCACAGGCACCGGCGCGCTGCTGCCTTCTGTCATATCAGGCAGCACCAGCATATAGCTGCGCAAGACAGGTGGCACGTCAAAATGATGCACAGCCGCAGGCACGGCAATCGCATAACACAGCAGATGCCGCGCGGCATGGCCGGGCAAGGCCGCCTCGACCCGCAAAGGCTGGCTGGGGCGGCTTAACGCGCCAAACAACGGCCAAAGCGGGCAGGCCCCGCCTGTCAACGGCATCGCAAACCCCGGCGCAGGTTTGAAATAAAGCAAGGCACCCGAGGCATCACAGACCGCCAACCCCATCGGCGGATGCCCCTGCCCCTGCGGCAGGCAAGGCAAACGCCGCAGGATTGTCGCGAAATCAACACCGAAATGCGCAGCAAGTCTGGCAGGATCGTAATCGCATTGCGTGCTGGCATCGGCGAACGAATCCATCGGCAACTTGCGCGCATCATCGGCATATTGCTGGCATATCCCCGCCAAAAGCGCAGCCGCCGCGCCTGTCAGCCCTGATTGCGCGACGATCTTTGCCGGCGTTGCGGTCTGATCCTCCAGCGCGGGCAGGTGATAGTTGTTCTGCGCCAGAAAAGCATCAACCTGCCCCATCGGGGTTTCGGGCGATTGGCTGGCATCGTCGGGGGCATCCAGATAGGCGACCAGCGCTTCGCTGCTTTTGCCAAGGCGCAGGCTGTCAGCATGGATGTTTTCATGAAAGCGGCGCTGCCAGTCCGCGTCGATTTGTTCCTGACTGACCAAAATGGCCGCCGTGGACCGGATAGCCGTCACGGCGGAAATGACATCATGCAGGGCGGTGGCCAGAAACGGGTCATGGGCCATGCGGTCGGTCAGCGCACGCACTCTTTCATCCATCACCGCCAGACGCCGGGCCTGCAAGGTAATCAGCCCTGCCCATCCCGGAAAACGGGTGGCAAGGTCTTCTGCACGCGCGATTTCGGCTTTGTCACCGATCAGGCTGGCTGCGGCGCGCAACTGATCCAGCAGGTCACGATCAGCGCCATCTGCCAGAAACGCCTTATCAACCCCCAAGGCGCGGGCTAGATCGGACAGCAACTTACCCCCGATCCGGCGGCGGTTATGTTCGATCAGGTTCAGGTAGGACGGCGAAATGCCCACAAGTTCGGCCACGGCAGCTTGGCGCAGGCCCAAATCAAGCCGCTTTTCGCGAATCCGTGTGCCGGTCAGGCGGGTGGTGGTCATCGCATCCTCCACAAAGATGATACGGCAACACTGGCTGTCCGCAGCGGTTTTGACAAGATTGACAAGGCAGTCGTCATGAATTTGACAAAGGCTTGCATCAAATGCCGATCAGTTTTCCGGGCGGTGTTAACACTTTGGAAAGCGTGGCTGTGCAATATGACGGGACGACCTTCCGTTTGATGGAGATTGGCAATGGATCATCCGCTACATCTGACCCCCGCTGTGATGCCGCTCGTGCCAGCGGCACCCGATGCACGCCGCACCCCTGATCCGGCCATTACCCCCGTGACACCAGCCCAACAGCCAGCACCGCTGCCACCCGAACGCCCCTTTGTCGCGCAGGCCGTGGCCGCACGCCTGCAATCTGCCGGCTTTGCCGAAACGCCCGCGGAAATTCAGCCAGCTGATCGGGTTCTGCGGCCGTACGGCGTGCCGATGCTGCCAGCTGACAAACCTGAAACAACCGCTGCCGCAGTGTCAAACACCCCGATAGAAAAGGACAATTCATGAAAGCATGACGCTAGGTTGCGCATTTTGCGCCACTGCCGCTTCCCACCTTGGCCCGCTTACACTATAAGCGCGTATGATGTGAAAAACCCGTTTCGCGCGGGCAACAAATAGTGGGCAATGGGCCGAGGATCAAATGAGCAACAAAACCTCTCACGAAAGCGATGTCAGCTTTATTCAGGCATTGGCAGAACTGCTACGCCAAAACGATCTGACAGAATTGCAGGTCAAACGTGACTACGGCGAAAACGATAGCCTGAATGTGCGCGTCAGCCGCCAGACACAGATGATGATGCAAACCGTCGCAGCTGCCCCCACCGCACAGGCACCCGCCAGCACAGCGACCAGCCCTGCCGCCGCCGCCAGCGCCAGCGCAGACACCGATCCGGCCAGCCTGCCGGGTGCTGTGACCTCGCCCATGGTCGGCACGGTCTATATGTCACCTGAACCGGGTGCCGCCGCGTTTGTAACTGTCGGCCAGTCGGTGCGCGAAGGCGACACGATCCTGATCATCGAAGCGATGAAGACCATGAACCACATTCCTGCGCCGCGTGCCGGCACGATCAAACGCATTCTGGTCGAAGACGGCGGGCCGGTCGAATTTGGTGCGCCACTTGTGATTATCGAATAGGCCACAGCATGTTTGATAAAATCCTGATTGCGAACCGGGGCGAAATTGCCCTGCGTGTCGTGCGCGCCTGCCGCGAGATGGGTGTCAAATCCGTCGCGGTCCATTCCACCGCCGACAGCGACGCCATGCATGTGCGCATGGCAGACGAGGCAATCTGCATCGGACCCCCGTCATCCGCGCAAAGCTATCTGTCGTTTCCGGCGATCATTTCCGCCTGTGAAATCACCGGCGCGCAGGCGATCCACCCGGGCTATGGTTTCCTGTCGGAAAACGCGGCCTTTGTGCAGGCAGTCGAAGATCACGACCTGACATTCATCGGCCCCACCGCCGAACATATCCGCATTATGGGCGACAAGATCAGCGCCAAGGACACGATGAAGGCGCTTGGCGTGCCTTGCGTGCCCGGCTCTGACGGCGGTGTGCCGACCCTGAAAGATGCGCAACGCATCGGCCTTGAAGTCGGCTATCCCGTTATTATCAAAGCCACCGCCGGCGGCGGCGGTCGCGGCATGAAGGTCGCGCTGACCGCGGCTGATATGGAACAGGCGTTCCATTCCGCCCGGTCCGAAGCAAAAGCCGCTTTCGGCAATGACGAAGTCTATATTGAAAAATACCTGACCACGCCGCGCCACATTGAAATACAGGTCTTTGGCGATGGGAAAGGCAATGCCGTCCATCTGGGCGAACGCGATTGCTCGCTGCAACGCCGCCACCAAAAGGTCTTTGAAGAAGCCCCCGGTCCCGTCATCACCCCCGAATTGCGCGCGCGCATCGGCAAGGTCTGTGCCGATGCCGTCGCCGCGATCAATTACATCGGCGCTGGCACGATCGAGTTCCTGTTCGAGAATGATGAATTCTACTTCATCGAAATGAACACTCGCCTGCAGGTCGAACACCCCGTGACCGAGGCGATTTTTGGCGTCGATCTGGTGCGCGAACAGTTGCGCGTGGCCTCCGGGCTGCCGATGTCGTTTACGCAGGACGACCTCAAGATCAATGGCCACGCGATCGAGGTGCGGATCAACGCGGAAAAACTACCCAATTTCGCACCCTGCCCCGGTACGATCACGCAATATCACGCACCCGGCGGTCTGGGCGTGCGGATGGACAGCGCCCTTTATGACGGTTACCGGATCCCGCCCTATTACGACAGCCTGATCGGCAAGCTGATCGTGCATGGCCGCGACCGGCCAGAGGCATTGGCGCGTCTGGCCCGCGCATTGGGCGAATTGATCGTTGATGGCGTCGATACCACGATCCCGCTGTTTCACGCGCTTTTGGCCGAACCGGATGTGCAATCCGGCAATTACACGATCCACTGGCTCGAACATTGGCTGGAAGAAAATCTGGCGAAATGATCATCAGGCGCGCGGCCGCAAGGCACAGGTCGCGCGCCTTTTACCCTGCCCTTGCGGGCGGTAATAATCGGACACACCGGCACGCTGATTGACCGGCAGATTGTCCCAATCCCACCATTGCAGACTGAAATCCATCGCCTCGGCCATCATCTCCATCGCGGCAAAGCTGGGGATGCCGACAACCGCCTTGGGCTGGCCCGCGATCTGCGGCGGCGCATTCAACGGTCGGTCGGTCCATTCGCTTTTCAGCAGGATCACCGGATTTGGCCGCAGCGCGAATTCACTGTCCACGATCACCAGACGCGGCCCAAGCGCGCGGATCAGGCGCAGCAGGCGCAGATGGTCCATGATGTGGTAAAACAACCCGAGCACGGCGACCACATCGTACCTCTCTCCCGCTGCAATCGCCTTTTCAATCCCGTCAAAGACATCATCCACCCGCAGGTTGACCTTTGTCCGCAGGGCCGGATCAGGCCAATGATCAAGGCGGGCCGCGACATCGGCACGGCCTTCGATCCCCACGACCGCCCGCGCGCCCGCACCGGCAAACGCATAGGACCAGCGCCCGTCATGCGCCCCTAGATCCAGCACCCGCGCGCCAACGATGGCATCATGCCGCCGGTTCAGCCGCGGCACGGCGACAGGGCGGTCCTCATAGGCTGGCAAACTATCCACAAAATCGAAAAAACCCATCACGCACCCTTTTCATTGCACGTAGCCTCGTAAACAACCTACCGGAGCATCAAAACACCACCTGCCACCAAAGGAAAGCACCGCCGTGACCGGACTGACACCAGACGTGTTACTGCTTGCCTATCGCCAAGGCGTCTTTCCGATGTCCGAAAGCCGTGATGACCCTGATATTTTCTGGGTCGATCCGCGCCAGCGCGGCATTTTCCCGCTGGACCGGTTTCACATCAGCCGCAGCCTTGGGCGGACCCTGCGGCGGGGGCATTTGCGTGTCAGCTATGACACAGATTTTGCGGGCGTAGTGGCGGGTTGCGCCGACCGGTCCGAAACCTGGATCAACCCCACCATCCACGACCTGTATCTGGCACTACACCACCAAGGCCACGCCCATGCCGTCGAGGTCTGGCAGGACGACAGGCTAGTGGGCGGTGTCTACGGGATCTGCATCGGCGGCGCATTTTTTGGCGAAAGCATGTTCAGTCGCGTGCGCGATGCATCCAAAGTGGCCTTGGCCTATCTGGTGGACGGCCTGCGCCGCGACGGATTCAGCCTGTTTGATACGCAATTTCTGACGCCGCATCTGGCCAGTCTGGGGGCCGTTGAAATCCCCCGTGCGCAGTATCACAGCCTTCTGGCGGCGGCGCTGGATCAGTCCGCGTCATTCTCGGGGGTGGTGCCTTCGGCCATGGACGTCATACAGCGCAACACCCAGACATCATAACGCGGGTGGTCCAAAGCATTCAGTGCAGGTGACGATGCAAGCATCCAGCCCGAAAAAACCGGCGTCACGGAATCGCGAAAATGGATCACCAGCCGGGCATACCCCTCGCCTGCGGGGTTATCGGACGGATAGCGGCAATCGCTTAGCATCACGGACAACACACCTACCGTATCGGTCTGTCCAACGGCCAGCATCAGGTCGGTGACGTTGCCCGTCAACCGGTCCAGCACCCGCAATTCACCCCCTTCACCAGAGCTGACCTGCGCCACTGCCACGGGGGCAGTCAGCGTAAAACTGATTAGAAAGCTGGCGAAAAGGCGTTTCACAGGATTATTCGGGCGACCAGGCTTCGTAATCCTTGCGGGTCACAGGCGTGGGCTGGCGCAACGATCCTGCGGGCGCATAGGCTGCGACGGTACCGGTCAGGTTTTCCTGATGCGGCTTTTCCCAGGACTTGCGTGGCAGCGGCATTTCCGTCGGCGCCTGATCCCAGGTCCGGTGCAGCCAGCCGTGCCATTCGGGGCTAACGCGGGATGCTTCCATCTCGCCGTTGTAAATCACCCAACGGCGGCTGTCGTCGGCGTTGCGGTAATAGATGTTGCCTTGCAGATCTTCACCGACCTTGTTGCCTTTGCGGCTGGTCCAAAGCTGGGTGCCATAGGTCTGCCCATCCCACCAGGTAAAGATACGTTTGATTGAATGACCAAGGCCCATGCTGCATCTCCGGTAAACTTGAAGGTTTCATGCCCTATCGCGCGCGAAAGGTCCAGTGTCCAAGGCCGCCGTCAGCACAGACCTGCATCATCGTCAGAGAAGAAAATATCCCCGCCGGAGGCTTCCATGCTCTGAAAGCCGCCAGCAGTAGATCATTTAACCCGCGGTTGCGGATTCTTTCTTCTTCACATCGTCATGGATCATCAATGGCGCCACGTCAGATGTGACCGCCTCTTCATTCACAACGACTTCGGTGACTGTATCCATGCCGGGCAGATCGAACATCGTGTCCAACAAGATGCCTTCCATGATCGACCGCAACCCGCGTGCGCCGGTTTTTCGTTTGATCGCGCTTTTGGCAATAGCAGTCAGGGCGTCGTCCGTGAAGGTCAGCTTGGTGTTTTCCAGCTCGAACAGGCGCTGGTATTGCTTGACCAAGGCGTTCTTGGGCTGCGTCAGAATGGTGATCAACGCGTCTTCGTCCAGATCGGTCAGCGTGGCGATCACGGGCAGACGACCAACGAATTCGGGAATCAGACCGAATTTCAGCAGATCCTCTGGTTCGAGATCCTGAAACACCTCGCCAATGCCGCGTTCGTCCACGTCTTTGACATCAGCGCCAAAGCCCATGCCGGACCCTTTGCTGCGCCGCGCAATGATCTTGTCCAGACCAGCGAAAGCACCGCCACAGATGAACAGAATATTGGTCGTGTCCACTTGCAGGAATTCCTGCTGCGGATGCTTGCGCCCGCCCTGCGGCGGCACAGAGGCCACGGTGCCTTCCATGATCTTCAAAAGCGCCTGCTGCACACCTTCGCCGGACACATCACGGGTGATGCTGGGGTTGTCGGATTTGCGGGTAATCTTGTCGACCTCGTCAATGTAAACGATGCCGCGCTGCGCGCGTTCGACGTTATATTCTGACGCCTGCAACAGCTTGAGGATGATGTTCTCAACATCTTCACCGACATAACCTGCTTCGGTCAGCGTGGTTGCATCAGCCATTGTGAATGGCACATCAAGGATACGCGCCAGCGTCTGGGCCAGCAAAGTCTTGCCGCAACCGGTCGGGCCGATCAGCATGATGTTGGATTTCGCCAGCTCGATATCGGATTTGTCAGCGTGGTTCAGACGCTTGTAATGGTTGTGCACCGCAACTGACAGAACGCGCTTGGCGTGCATCTGGCCGATCACATAATCATCCAGCACCGCACAAATGTCGGACGGCGTCGGCACACCTTCGCCAGACTTCAGACCAGAGGCTTTCGTCTCTTCGCGGATGATATCCATGCACAATTCGACGCATTCATCGCAGATGAACACGGTCGGCCCGGCGATCAGTTTACGGACTTCATGCTGGCTTTTGCCGCAGAAGCTACAGTAAAGCGTGTTTTTGCTGTCGTTTCCGGTCGTCGTCGCCATATCAAACCTCTTGGCCTATCGGCCTGTCAAAACCTGTCAGGCCGCCTTGTGCAACACTAGGACAGCCCGCCACGGTCCACAATGTCAAAATGACCTGTGGTTTGGTCACTTTTTTCAGCATGGACCATGGCGTATCCATCACTCGGTGGATTTTTCGCGGTTGACGACGATTTCGTCGATCAGACCCCATTCCTTGGCTTCTTCGGGGGACATGAAATTGTCCCGTTCCAGCGCGGATTCGACTTTCTTCAGCGGCTGGCCGGTATGTTTGACGTAGATTTCGTTCAAACGTGTCTTAAGCTTCTGGGTTTCGGCGGCGTGGATCATGATGTCCGTCGCCTGCCCCTGATAGCCGCCAGAAGGCTGGTGGACCATCACACGGCTGTTGGGCAAAGAAAAACGCATACCCGGATGACCAGCGGTCAACAGCAGCGACCCCATCGACGCCGCCTGCCCGATGACCAGCGTGCTGACCTTGGGTTTGATATATTGCATCGTGTCATAGATCGACAGGCCGGATGTGACGACACCGCCGGGGCTGTTGATATACATGCTGATTTCTTTTTTCGGGTTTTCCGATTCCAGATGCAGCAATTGCGCAACGACCAGCTGGCTCATCCCGTCGTGGACAGGACCGTTGAGAAAAATGATCCGTTCCTTCAGCAGGCGCGAAAAGATGTCGTAGGCGCGTTCGCCGCGCGCGGTTTGTTCCACGACCATGGGAACAAGGTTCATATAGGTGGCGACGGGATCTTGCATATTCATGCCTCTCTTGGGGAACGTCTTGTGTGACTAAGTAATTTCCGCCCGACACTATGCAAGGGCGGCGGAGGCTTCAAGGGCTGGTCGTAAGGTGGGTCAAGACCCACCCTACGCGATCAGCCGACGTGGAACAGCGATGCAAACAAGCGCGGGTCAAGGCTTTCGGCGGCAAAGGTCGGCCCTTCGGTCAGCACCGACACCGCGTCATGGCTGTGCAGGCTTTCCTGATGGCTGGCCACCACACGGAAATCGGACACACGCGGATCAAGTTGCAATTGTTCGGTGAACAGGCGGGCAGCATCCTCGACAAAGATCGGATTGGCGGCGTTGAGTTCGGCAAAAGCCTGTTCATCCTCGCGTTTGACCATGACCTGCGTTTCGGTCGGCACAGCCGCGCGGGCGCGTTCGATCAGATCTTCGAACCACAAACACGGCCCGTCTTCGACCAATACCGAAATCCGCGCAACCGACCGCTGCGAATGTGGCGTCGCCAATTGCCCGCGGAACTGGCGGGCATGTTCGGACAATTCCAGCGAACAGGGGCAGGTCGATGAATAGACATAATCCAGATGCACGATCTTTTTGCGCACGCCCGCACTTTCCACCAGTTCCAGCGCGATATCGTAATACTGATACCCCGCCAGTCCTGACCGCAGGCTTTGCACCTTCATCGGAAAGCTGAACCGCATCTGGATGCGCGCATCGAAACTTTCCAAATCGGATTTATAGGCATCCAGCGCGCGTTCGATCACCTCGAAGCTGAATGTTTCCTCGGCATGTTTGTAGAATGTCCGCATGATGCGGGACATGTTGATGCCTTTCTTTTCGGCTTCCAGCGACACGGTGCCTGTCACCGATGTCTCTAGCGTCAGATCGCCGTTTTCACGGGTACGAAACCGGATCGGCAGACGGAAATTTGAAATGCCCACATGCTGAATCTGCCGCTTGGCGCCTTTGATCAGGCTGGATGGCCCGTTCTGCAGATCGGGCATCGAGGCTTTATATGCATCATCCACCGCGAAATCCTCGGGGTAGGCACGTGCCAAGGCGGGGTAATTCGACACTTCCTGACCCGGGATCAACCGCGATACCAGTGGATCAAGCGTTGCGACCTCTTCCGGCGTCACATCACCCGCCCAGCGGCGCAGCAACGCAAGTGCCTCTGCCGCCTCGGACTTTGTCGGCTGGCGGTCCATGTCGCGCGCGTGAATGTTCATATCAAGACCCTCTTGTGGTGTATCCGCATTGCCTAGATGGCGCGGATCATCCGCCTGTCCAGCTATGGTACGGTAGATACGTAACAAATCCGCACGCAGATCAGCCATGGCCGACCCTGCGGCATGAAAATACGGTGTCAGGATCAACGGCAGTTATGTTCATACGCCATGTTGCGGCAAATTGTCCGCACACGCCAGCGGTTTCAAACACGCATGGCGCGACGGTCCAGCGCGCGCCGCAAGGCCGCGGCATAGATGCCACGCCAGCCCTTTTGCGGGGTCGTCAGAAACCAACTGCGGCGCAAGTCCCAACTGCGGTTGAATACATCATCTACCTTATCGCCGTTTAAAGCTACCCTGCCGGCCATGTTATAAACGGTCAGTTCTCCGAGATAAATCACGTCATCATCTATCAGAGTGTCCACCCTAATGTGATCAAAGTGTTGACCGATATCAGATGCTAACTTTACCCCGTGGCGGGCAACGTCGGGCAATGGGGTCAAGTCAATAATTGGGCTGATGCTGGTCGGAATATCGGACCGCGAAAAGAGACCCTCATCCTGTCTCAACCATCGGGCCGCAGTGACGGGCGGCCCGGCCCGACGCAGAACAAACTGCTCAACCTTGTCGCCATAGGTGTAATACTTCAACTCCATCAATTCTTTACCGGGGCTGATCGCCTCTTCCACAAGAAGGCGACGCGGCACCTCAATATAGGCCCATTCAAAGCCTGCATTGCCATGGGATTGACGCAAGAATCCGTTGGCTTTTGCAATGATAGCGGCTTTTTCGTCCGCGGTGGGCGGGGTTAGCACCGGAATATTCATCTGCCAGCCGTGCGCTGCCTTGATGTAAACCGGGCGCTGCCACAGGTCATTGGGGATCAGATTCGCATTTGTCCCGGTCCACAAGGTTTCTGGCACGCGCACATTGATGCCTTGCTTTTTCACCCAGTCCTTCGCGGCGATTTTGTCGGACGCGGCTACGAAGCGCGGGTCGCGGTCAAACAGCTTGCGCCACAGGAACTTTTCATTGGCCAGACGCGGGAGGGCGACGGTGATCC